>CAJARE010000294.1 GCA_903944255.1 uncultured beta proteobacterium | reverse complement strand
CAGGGCTATAAGTTGAATAACTATAACTAGGAGCGCTATAACCCATATAGTTACCTTCCACGAAACCATATAAACCGCTTGTAATGATTTGCTTATAACCCAATCCGATGAGGTAACCGCCTTGATTGGAGGATTGGCTTCCTCCTGTTGCTGCAGTTGTAGTCGATACGCTATTAGCTGCTCTGGTTAAAGAAGTAGGTTGGTTATATTGAGCGCTTAATTGGCTATAACCAGCCTTGATATAAACCAGTTTATCTTTATCAATCACATACCCTGGGGTAATAAATATATTAAAACGATTAGATAGCTGTAAACTTGAGCCATTAGCTGTAGCTGTTTCACCTGAGTTGATGCTGCTGTTACCAGGGGCATTAGTAATGCTTACAGGAAAAGATGAGGTAGTTTGTGACAGCGCCGAATAATCTGCGCCAACACCGATTAACCACTTGTCATTAGCCTGCCAGTAATAACCAATCCCTAGGACTAATGGTGCTCCACCAAAAGTTTGGCTTGGCGCGCTTCTGATAACGTCTGTCCCCTGATTAGGCGTGTTAGTGCCAGTACCAGATAAGCTACCCAACTGATTGCTTTCATAACCAGTCGAGACCTGTCCATAAAACCCAGCAAAAGCGCTTTGAGCGTGGGCATCTAATGCCATCAAACTTGCCACTGTACATCCAGCTACTATTGCATAAGAATTTCGCCATTTCATAAATTAATCTCCAAGGGAATTGATTTAAAAATACCTTGCGATACTAAAACCCTCTACTTCTATTTTTCGCTCTTTTATTCATCTCATTCAAAGCCCGCATTGATTGGGCTCAGAGGGCGAGATCAGAGACTGCTCGGTTTTTTGAAATTAATTGATGTCTTTGCAACCACAAAAATACAATATAAGAAGGCCCTTTGAGAAATCTTGGGGCTTCTTCTTTCAAATATTTATTTGTACACTAATACAGCGCCGATATTTTTAATAATAACAAGCAACATATTTAGTGATGCTTAATTATTAGCTTTATTGTTAGTGCAACTCCAATCAATGATTTAAATTTAGAAAAGATAGCTATTCATGAAGAAATTAATTTTCGCCACAATATCCTTTGGTTTTTGCGCCTCTACTTTTGCACAGACTATTCCAACATTACCAAAAGAATGGAAAGGAACTTCAACTACTACGTCTATTGGCGCTCACTCATCTTTCAATCCTAATTACCCGTCAAATGTTGGCGCTGATAAATCAGCAAAGGGTTGGAATATCTATAACAACCCGTCTACACTTACAATCACTCGCCAAGAGGGGCGGCACGTAGAAATGCTAAATAAAAACTCTCGAGGTGAGTTAGTCTGGGTGGGCACACTGTCTGCTGATGGCAAACAAATAGCTGTAGCCGCTAAGGCTGCTCAGATGTTATTCACCGTCTCTAAAAATACAATATCAGGTTGTGGCACCGTAAGAGGTAGAGATGGCACCTTTGATCATTGGTTTAATAATTACAGCGCTATTTGCTTCGAATTTACTGCAACTTCAAAATAAACTGAGATCTAATACTTTTGGATGAAATCTCAGACCTTCCATGAGGTTTCTTAGCAACCATAAGTATTAGATTGAAATTTTATGAATCAATCAGCTGAGAGTTCGAATCTCGCCCGACCCACCAGTAATACAAAAAACCACCGGAGGTAGTTTTAGTACACCCAGCTGGTTACCAAGGGAAATCAAAGTACATAGCAGCTATAGTAAATAGGATTAGGGAACTGGGCCGTATTGCATCTCGCCATTACCAAATGACCAGTTTTCTTTATTCACTTCTATCAAATTAATGATGATGTCTTGAGGTCTAACTTTGAGCTTTTGTACCACGCCATCACAGATAGCTTTATAAAAATTTTTCTTCATCTCAGTGGTCCTGCCTTCATTTAAGGTTACCTGAATAAAGATGATGTCATCTGAATATTCAATTCCTAAATAGGTTTTTGGAGTCACCAACTCTTGACTATCGTGCCTAGCAATCACTTGAAACTTATCATTTTCAGGAACATTAAGATATTGTTGCAACGCTCCATAGATAATCTCACCAACTTGCTGGCCAAAACCTTCTGGATGTTTGTTGCTTAAATCGATTCTGGCTAATGGCATAGGATTCTCTCTTGATTATTATTGATGCTATCTAAATTGATATAAAGTCCACTTGGACAGGCATTTTTGCTTACTGCCTATTGAATACACAACCACTCCGAAGGGTGGCTGGCATGCATTAATTTAATATGCTGTCCTAAAACGCATAGCCTAAACCAACTAATGCCTGAAAGGTATTAAGACTAGCGAAATTAACAGTTACAACTCTTTTACTGACAGAGCTAACACCAAGATTAGTGTTTGTAGTACTAGAAGAGGTAAATGAATAGGAAGGAGCGCTGTAACCCATGTAATTGCCCTCCACAAAACCATATAAACCACTGGTAATGACTTGTTTATAGCCAAGCCCCAATAGGTAACCACCTTGATTAGAGGATTGGTTTCCCCCTGTACCAGAAGAAGTGGTGGATACCCCATTAATTGTTCTAGTTAAAGAAGTAGCACGGTTATATTGAGCAGTTACTTGGCTATAGCCAGCTTTGACATAAACCAATTTGTCTTTATCAATCGCATACCCTGGGGTAATAAATACATTAAAGCGATTAGATAACTGCATACTTCCACCATTATGAGTCAGGCTATCACCAGATGCGATGGAAGTACTGCCTAAAGCATTAGTAGCACTTACTGGGATCGAAGAGCTAGTTTGCTTTAATGCTGAATAATCTGCACCTACACCGATTAGCCACTTATCACTTGCTTGCCAATAGTAGCCAACTCCAAGGACTAATGGTGCACCGCCAAAGGTTTGACTAGGCCCCGAAGTGTTAGTGTCAGATTTAGCATAAGGAGTTACATTAATAGCGTCACTTTGACTACCCAATTGATTACTCTCATAGCCAGTCGAGAGCTGTCCATAAAAACCAGCAAACGCACTTTG
>CAJARE010000293.1 GCA_903944255.1 uncultured beta proteobacterium | reverse complement strand
CACATTTGCTTGCACACCGACACTGACCACCCGCAGACCCAATGTTTATATGGGTCTATGATGGGCTTCTGCTCTCATAATCCTTTGGTCCCAGGTTCAAGTCCTGGTGGGCCCACCAGAAAAGCAAACCCTCATCAGTAATGATGGGGGTTTTGTAATTTGAGCGTTACTTTATGTGACGGATTGCATGCTAAAAAGTGTGCAGGCAATTACTGCACATTTTCTATGGCGATACTATTGGATTGGAGCCAGAGGGTCTGCTTACGGACAACAGGAGACAGTCTATCCATCTCATACCCTTCTTTCGGAGGGTTGCCATTCAATACTGGTTAGATAGTATTGCGATCTTAGATATTAGTATTTAAATAGTCGAATCAAACTTAACAAGAAAAAGGAAGAAATATTGTGATATCGCGCAATTCTTTCGTGGTATTAGTTGGAGCTATGACAGCATGCTTATTAACCACTAATGTCCAAGCACAAAGTGCGTTTGCTGGTTTTTATGGGCAGATCTCGACTGGCTATGAAAGCAATCAGTTAGGAAGTGTGAGTGGCTCATCAAATGCGACTCCCTATGCTAAATCTGACAGCGTCATTACTGGGTCTAGTCAAACCTTTGGTGGCGCTCCATTAGTCTTGGGGGCAGGGTACTACTGGAAGGCAAATGACAAGTGGTTAATTGGTCTTGGCGCAGATTATTCAGCACTATCGCAAACTAGTTCTACTATTCCATTCAATAGATCTAATGCAGCAGGTAGTACAGCAATTCCAGCTGGCGAAACACTTACAAATAATGGTACAACTCTACAACTATCTAATCGTTTTAATCTTTTTCTGACTCCTGCCTATGCAATTGATAAAGATAAATTGGTTTATTTGAAAGCTGGCTACAGCCAGGTAACCGCTCAATATAATCGAGGTACTTCTTTAACTAGAACAACAGCAAATGGAGTCTCGACTACATCTCCAACGGTAGGGGGAAGTCAGTCCTCCAATCAAGGTGGCTATTTAATCGGACTAGGGTACAAGCAAATTATCACTAGTGGTATGTATGGATTTATAGAAGGCAACTATATGAGCTACACCGCCCCCTCATATTCATTTACTGGTAATAATGGTGCAGACAGAGTCTATAGCGCTACCACAATTCCTACTAGAAGCGTAACTACTAGCTTTGCTAGCCTCAACGCATTCCAAGCTTTAATTGGATTAGGTTATGCGTTTTAGGTCAATCTATTAAGTGATTTCAAGCTGTTGAAGCCACTTTTCGGAGTGGTTTTTTTATTCTGTTTAGTGTCTGCTTTGGGTCGACAAGCGACTGTGAGTGGAAATTGAGTCCATAGTCTCAAATCGGCCAATAGCGGTCGGTAGAGCGTAGGATTGAAAATCCTTGTGTCAGTGGTTCGATTCCGCCCCGGGCCACCAAGAATCACTATAGCCCACTTGTTGCACTATTTTCTTTTGTAGCGACTTAGAAAAAAAATTCTTCCAATTGTTGTCTTGTTGTCAACTTTGGTTCTTTCATTAGTATTTTTGCCCTGGAGCTTTGATGGTGCGCTGATGTAATGTTGTCGGTTAACCCGACAAACTTATTGCGGCGGCGGTTGTAAATATTCAGGCCCTAGCGGCGTTTGTACAACATCGGGCCCATCAGGTGGCTCGTAGATAAAAACGGGCCGATGTCGAAAGCCCCATCCTACTGGCTCTACATAGACGGTATCTCCAGATGCGCAACCCCCTAAAGAAATGAGAATCAAAATTCCAGAAAGAGTGAATGTAAACTGAGATTTCATGACATTAATTTTTTCTAACAGTTTTTTAAAAGCAATTTGAACGGTAGTAATATACTTGAGATATTAGAAGCTACAGTACCTTTCAAGTATTGATTGGTTTGGGTTATGCGTAATCTGAGATGATGTATAACTTGCGACTGCGCTCTCTCGCGGAATTGATGGCATTAAATAGTTCTATATAGCCACTTAGCCTCATACTATATTTAATTAAATATCTTTTTT
>CAJARE010000292.1 GCA_903944255.1 uncultured beta proteobacterium | reverse complement strand
GCTGGGCTTAACGCCTAGTTCGCGAACCTTCTCAGCGGAACGAATGAGGTTACCTTTACCACTCTTTAATTTATTAAAGGCATCATGGTAGCTTGTTTGCGCTTGGTCTAGACGCTGACCTAGTTTTTCTAAGTCATCTACAAAACCTACAAACTTATCGTAGAGATTGCCACATTGTTTTGCAATTTCCAAAGCATTGCGATTTTGATGATCCTGTCTCCACAAGTGAGCAACAGTTCTGAGAGTAGCCATTAAGGTGCTTGGGCAAACCAGAACGATATTCTTTGCCAATGCCTCTTGATAAAGATTAGGCGCCGTCTTGAGGGCCAATAAAAAGGCCGGTTCAATCGGTACGAACATCAACACAAAATCTACCGAACCCACGCCATATAGGGAGCTATAGTTTTTTCCAGAGAGGCCTTGGATATGTTGACGTAAGGACTGGATATGGGCTGCAAGCTCTTGTTCTGCAACGCTTGGGTCTGCCGCTTCTGCATGTCTTGCATAGGCGGTAATGGATACTTTGCTATCAACTACCAGGCTGCGGCCCTCAGGAAGTTTGATGACTACGTCAGGCTGTAGTCTTGAGCCATCTGTTTGGGTATGACTATCTTGAACAAGATATTCTTCACCCTTACGCAGGCCCGAAGATTCCAAAATAGATTCAAGTACAAGTTCGCCCCAATTACCCTGAACTTTTGAGTCCCCTTTTAATGCTTGAGTCAAAGAGCGTGTCTCATCAGACATGCGAAGGTTGAGATTTGCTAGGCGTTCGATTTCGCTTTTTAGGGCAAAGCGCTCGCGAGCTTCATTGCCATAAGAGTTATTAACCTGCTCTTTGAACTCCGTTAACTTCGTTTGCAAAGGCTTCAAAAGTGCATCTAAGTTAGCAGCATTTTGTTCAGTAAAGCGCTTAGATTTATCTTCCAGGATTTCATTGGCGAGGTTTTTGAATTGGCTAGTCAAAGCCTCTTTAGCTTCATTGAGTGATTCAATTCTGCCTAAACCTTGCTTGCGCTCTGAGTCAAGCTCTGCTTCTAAGCGAATAGCATTCTGGATAGCTTGATCACGCTCAGTCCGCAAGATAATAACTGAAGCAGATTCAGTTTGTGTTTGTAGTTCGGTGCGTGCAAGGGCTGAGCGCAAATTCAATGCATAAACTAAAAGGCCTACACAGAATGCAACTGGTAGGCCAAATAGCAGCAGAGAGCTTAGATCAAAAGTCACAGAGGTGATACTGAAATTAAGCTTGAATTAACTTTTTCAGTTCACCAGATTCAAACATCTCAGTCATGATATCTGAGCCGCCAATAAATTCACCATTGATATAGAGCTGCGGAATAGTAGGCCAATTAGAAAATTGTTTAATGCCTTGACGAATGCCTTCATCCTCTAATACGTTAACAGTATGCAGCTCCTCAACGCCACTCGCGCGGAGAAGATTGATAGCATTTCCTGAGAACCCACATTGAGGGAATTGAGCGGTACCTTTCATAAACAAGACCACAGGATGGCTTGTTACGATTTCTTTAATTTGAGCTTGTGTATCCATAAATTCTTTCCAGAAGAGCAGTATTTCTATTAATGCGCCTATGTATCAATCGACGCCCACTTAATTTTAAGACTTTATCCCAAAAAAGGTTATTCAAAGGGCTTATTTGCGGCCTGAAGCAACCCGGCGGTGACCCGCTAAATCAAGATGGGCTTCAATATCTCTTAAGCCTGCTGATTTCATCAAATCTATCACAGCTTCAGACTGATCAAAGCCATGCTCTACAGCAATGAGCCCATGGGGGCTTAAGTGAGCTGAAGCACCAGAGATGATAGCCTCTATGCAGCTTAATCCATTTGCCTGGTCGGTCAATGCGCCCAGGGGCTCAAAACGCAGGTCACCTTGCTGCAAGTGGGGGTCACCCTTTTCAATATAAGGCGGATTGCTTAGGATGAGATCAAAGATAATATCTTCATTAATGGCGTCATACCAGTTACCTAGCGCAAATTGCACACGCTCTTCCAGACTTAAGTATTTAGCATTAGCTTTGGCAATGGTTAGGGCTTCTGCAGACTGATCGGTTGCTGTTATTTGTGAATCTGGCGCAGCACTAGCAATTGCTAGTGCAATGGCTCCGGAGCCGGTACCTAAATCGAGTAAGCTTGCTTTACCACCCAGTTTGTTGATTTCACGAAGCCCAATCTCAACAAGCAATTCAGTTTCTGGGCGCGGAATTAAAACGCCTGGCGCTACTTGTAATTCGATATTGTGGAAGCCTTTCTTGCCTACGAGATAGGCGATTGGCTCACCATTGAGGCGCTTGGCTTCAAGCCCCTTCCAATTTGCAAGGGCATCTGCGCTGAGCACCAACTCATCCTTAGAGATTAAGGCTGAGCGAGGTAGTTGATAGTGTTGCTCTAGCACATGGGCAAGTAATAGGCGTGCTTCGCTTTGGGGAAGAGTAGAGTTACGCAACAAGTCACGTAAAGCTAAATCAGTACTCATAAAAGTTTAGTTATCGCCTAGTGCGGCAAGTAATTCAGCTTGATGCTCGGAGGCAAGGGCATTGCAGAGGTCATCTAGATCACCATCCATCATGGCATCAATCTTATACAGTGTGAGATTAATGCGGTGATCACTAATGCGTCCCTGTGGAAAGTTATAGGTACGAATGCGGTCGCTACGATCGCCAGAGCCAATAAGCGATTTACGAGTTTGGGCTTCTAGCTTATGTTTTTCACGTTGGCGTGCATCCATGATGCGCGATACCAATACCTTCATTGCTTGTTCACGATTTCGATGTTGGCTGCGATCATCTTGACACTCAACGACAGTACCAGTGGGTAGGTGGGTAATGCGGACTGCAGAATCGGTTTTATTAATATGCTGGCCACCAGCGCCAGAGGCGCGGAAGGTGTCGATACGCAGTTCTGCGGGATTAATTTTGACAGCCTCTAATTCGTCAGCCTCAGGCATGACGGCTACTGTACAAGCAGAGGTATGAATACGTCCTTGCGTTTCTGTTTGGGGAACACGTTGCACGCGATGACCACCAGATTCAAATTTGAGTCGTGAATAGACTGATTGCCCAACTAAGCGCAGCACGACTTCTTTGTATCCACCTAGATCAGATTCAGCAGAGCTAACGATTTCTACTTTCCAGCCCTGACGTTCCGCAAAGCGGGTATACATGCGTAATAGATCTCCTGCAAATAAGGCACTCTCATCACCCCCTGTGCCTGCACGGATTTCTAAAAATACATTACGTTCGTCATTTTCATCTTTGGGAAGTAGGAGTTTTTGCAAGATCCCTTCAAGCTCTTCCATCGTTGCTGTCGCTTGCTTTTGCTCATCATCGGCAAAGTCCTTCATCTCCGGATCCTTGCGCATTTCCTCTGCTGCTTGCGCATCTGCTTCAGCTTGCTTGTACAGACCAAATTGCTCGACAACGGTAGCAATGTCAGAATGCTCGCGCGTCAGTTTTCGATAAGCATCCATATCTTTGGTTGCTTCTTCAGAAGTTAACAGGGAGTTGAGTTCGGCTAAGCGCGTATCTAGGTAATCTAGCTTAGCCCGCATGCTGGGCTTCATTTAATGATCTTCTGGCTTAGGATGCGAGGCGAATAGCTTAGGCAATAACTTCATCAGAGCGTCACGCTCAGCACCATTGGAGTGTTGTAGTGCATGGAGTGAACCATGTAAAAATTTATTAGTCAGGCCTTGAGCCATTGCACTGAGTACTTCTTGTGGATCGTCACCCCGCATGAGGCGTTTCATTGCACGCTCAAGCTCAAGCTGTCTTAAGTGTTCGCCTTGCTGCTGTATATCTTGAATGATGGGCACTGCATTACGCCCTTGCATCCAGTGCATAAAGTTGCCAACGCGATCTTCAATGATCGCCTCAGCCTGGCTAACGGCAGCTTGACGTAAATTAGCACCAGTCTGAATCATGATGCCTAAATCGTCTACCGTATAGAGATATACATCATCTAGTCTCGAGATTTCAGGCTCAAAGTCACGCGGGACAGCCAAGTCAATCATAACCATCGGTTTGCGACGACGTAATTTCAGAGCGCTTTCCACCATACCCAGGCCAATAATAGGTAAGGAGGAGGCGGTGCTCGAAATAATAATGTCGAATTCATGGAGTCGCCCAGGCAGATCAGAAAGTCTGAAGGTTTCAGCCTCTACATTTTGAGCGGAAATAGAGTCTGCAAGTTCTTGACCTCGTTCGATCGTGCGATTGGCAATCGTTACATTTTTGGGTTTGCGCGCTACAAAGTGCGTTGCACACAGGGTAATCATGTCACCCGCACCAATAAACAAAATCCGCTGATCGGAAATCTTTTCGAAGATGCGTTCTGATAGGCGAACAGATGCAGCAGCCATTGAAATTGAATGCGCTCCAATTTCTGTTGAGCCACGAACTTCCTTGGCAACAGCAAATGTTTTCTGAAACAGTTGGTTTAGGTAAGTACCTAAAACCCCTGCATCATTGGCAGTTCTAACCGCATCTTTCATTTGTCCCAAGATTTGGGTTTCGCCAATGACCATTGAATCTAGACCGCATGCCACCCTAAAAGCGTGACGAACTGCATCCGATTGGGGAAGAGAATAAATATGGGGCTGCAGACTACTTGGGGCCAATCGTTGCGTTTTGGCAAGCCAATCAAAAGTCGCTTCATGTAAGAGTCCGACTGCACTAGCATCATTGGCAGCACAGTAGAGTTCAGTGCGATTGCAAGTCGATAAAATGGTTGCCTCAGGTAGCCCAGCCTGATTCTCGCCAAGGAGGTGTTGGCGAAGATCGTGCAACGCTTCCTGAAGAAATTCGGGGTCAAAGGCTACCTTTTCCCGAATAGCGACCGGTGCTGTGTGATGATTGATGCCGAGTGTCAACAACTTCATAATGGTGATTATAGATTTGATGACGCAATTAATGGGGGTAACAATGGGGTTATTGGCTTTTCTGTTGATTGGCGGCGCATCAGGGGCATCGGCTTGGATTTTTTACCCTGGCAAGTCAAGTGGATCAAAGCCACTAAAGCTCTTCTTGGCGAGCTTTCTAGGCTTTATTGCAGCTGCTGCTAGCGCCTATTTGGGACAGTACGCCGGTTTTTTCCAGTCTGGGCAAATGCTTGAATGGCTAAGTGCTATTTTTGCATCCTGCCTAGTGGGATGTATCTTCACCGCTTTCGCTAAATAAGTCTTTAGTAGTGTGGCTTATCCATTGAATGGGGGTCTGACTGTGTTGCACCAGCCACTCATTGGTCTTCATAAAATGACCAGAACTTTTCTGATCACCAGGCTCTAAGAATGGTCGATCAGTTTTATAGACGCCTAGTCCTGAAGGATGTGATGATTGCAAAATGAGCTGTTCAGAATTGTTGGCTATCAGCGGCAATTTGGATTGTGCGTGACCACCCCAAAGCAGCCAAACCAAATGCGGTTTGTGGTGAGCTAAGGCAGAAATTAATTGATCAATCAAATTCTTCCACCCAAGATTGACATGACTTCCTGCCTCACCTAATTTCACGCTAAGCGCGGTATTTAGGAGTAGAACACCTTGTTTGGCCCAATGATGTAAATCACCATGAGGAAGGTGACCAAATTGTTCAATAGCAAGCGCTTTGCTGATATTACGGAGTGAGCTTGGGAATGCTCGCGAATTCATTGCAATATCCGCAGGGATTGAAAATGCCAGTCCTTGAGCAAGCCCTGGTGAGTGATAGGGATCCTGACCCAAAATAACAACTTTGACTAGATCAACCGGTGTTAATTGCAAGGCTTTGAAAAAAAACTCGGGCTCGGGCCGAATCAGATGAGGCTCTTGGGCCAACAGCACTTGCAAATTATTTTTTAATACTCTCCACTCTGCGGAATCAAAGTAATTGCCTAGTAGCTCTCGCCAATCTTGAGGGATATCAACTTCTGAAAAAGAGTGCATCAAATCAATTAGGAATTTTTTGTACTATTGAGCTCATATTGAGTAGGCGTCGTAGCTTTCAGTAAAGCCAAGCGCTCATGCATCAAGTCATCTCTATAAAAGCAAATACTGATGTTTTGATTTTCTGTAAGTCCAGCAAGAACCTTATCCCAGCGTGCGCTAGTGATGCGTTGACCATTAATACTAGCCAATAAATCACCCGCTGATAGCCCAGCTGCTTGGGCGATTCCTCCATCTAAAACATGGGTTACTTTGAGCCAGCCATTAGCGTCGCTATAACGTATACCAAATTGAAGCTTTAGCTTTTCAAGCTTGGATACAGGTTTTAGTTGAACTGAAATATGTTGTGAGGCAATCCATTTTTGAATGGGTATATCTTCAGTGCCAAATATATATTTGTGCTTCATGTCATGCCAGGTTTTGGTAAAACCGTCCCCCAAAAGATCGGACAGCAGTATATCTATACCATCCTCAGCAATGCCTTCCATAGTGACACCATGCCTTTGCCAAATGAGTCGCATCAGGTCATCTAAAGACTTCTGATTTTTAGAGAAAGCCCTAATTTGTAGATCTAGACCTAAGGCAAGTAATGCACCCTTACCGTAGTAGCTCACTACTGCATTTGGGGTATTTTCATCAGCCTGGTAATACTTGTTCCAAGCGTCAAATGAACTATCTGCAAGACTTTGTTTCTGTCTTCCTGGACCACGCAAAATTCCATTCCAGTTATCAGCAACTAATTTCAAATATGTTTTGAGGTCTATCCGTTTGCTACGAAACAGCTGAAGATCATCATAGTAGCTAGTGAAACCCTCAAACAGCCAGAGTAGGCGAGTATGATTTCTACGATCGAGTTGGTAGGGTTGAAATGCTTTCGGTTGAATGCGCTTTACTAACCACGCATGAAAATATTCATGACTGCATAAGCCTAAAAACTCCCTATAGATACTTTCTTCATAAAGTATCCCGTTTTGAGGAATCTGATCGCGCCGACATAGTAAAGCAGTGCTATTGCGATGTTCCAGACCGCCATAGCCATTGAGTACCGCATTGACTAAGAATAGGTAGTGATTAAAAGGTGCCTTTTTGGATTGAGGTTCGAATAGATTCATCGTAGCGGTGCAAATTGCTTGTAGGTCATCTGCGAGCTTTTCTGAATCTATCAGATTCACGCAGCCTTGAATCGCCATGCGATGAGGTATCCCATTCGATTTCCACTGTACTATTTGAAATTCACCCATGGCAACAGGATGATCAAGTAAGTCCTCGTAATCTTTCGCCAGATAAAAACCAAAACCTTGTGAATCAGTTTTGACTGACCTCATACTAGTTTGTACTGACCAGTGATCGGCAGATGCTACTTCTGGCGCAACAATGGCCAGAGAGCACGGTAACTGTTCTTGCCCTTTTACTGCTAGACATAAGCTACTAGCGTTAAAGAATGCTCGCTCAGTATCGAGATAGGCTGCTCGAACCGAGGAGTCAAAGGCATAGACTGTAGTGATAATGTCTACAGCAGCACAATTCTGAGGCAGGCACCACCGGTCGTTATCAATTCGATCTAAAGAAACAGGTTTGATGTTTTTCCCATTCGTAAATGCCTCAATAGATTCAATATGCTTACTGAAATCTCGTATGAGATAGCTCCCTGGAATCCATGCTGGCATTTCCAATATTTGACCATCGGGGTCTGGGTTGGCAATGTGCAGCTTGACCCGAAAGCGATGGCCATGAAGGTCGGCTGGCCATATGGTGTATTGAATTGCAGGAAGATCTGAGTGACTCATGACATTTATTTCAGTGAGCTAAATTTCTTTTCAATGTCCGCAATCTGTACCGCACCAGGAAAACGACTGCCATCAGTAAAGAAAATGGTCGGTGTACCAGTGATGCCATAGGACTTTGCAAAAGCCAAATTTTTATCTAGCGGGGTAGTGCAATCACTCTTGCCGCTAGGAGTAAGCCCATTGACCATCCAATCTATATAGGTCTTATAAGGATCGCTAGAGCACCATATTTGTTTTGATTTGAGGGCTGAGTCTGGCGACAAAATAGGGGTCAGATAGGTGTAGATGGTGACGTTGTCTAGCTGCTGTAATGACTTGTCAAGACGCTTACAGTAGCCACAATTCGGATCAGAAAATACTGCTAGCTGTCGGCTACCATTCCCGCGGACTGTTTTGATCGCATTTGCTGTTGTGAGGTCAGCCCACTTAATCCGATTTATATCGGCTTGTCTTTGTTCGGTAATATTTTTACCGGTTGCCAGCTCAATGATTTCTCCCTGAATCAGATATTTGCCGCTGCTGTCTGAATAGAAGACATCATTACCAACTAATACTTCATATAGACCTGTGACAGGAGAAGGAGAAACGCTGCGTACTTTGGCGTTGGTACCTAATTTCTTCTGGAGCTCGGTCTTGAGCTGTTGTTCTGCTTGTGCATGTACGGTACCGATGCAAAGTAGAGCGCCAAGCAGGAATAAGCTACTAGACAAAAATTTATTCAAAATCAATTTCTCCTAAGGCGCGTTCAATGAGGCGTTGTTTCATAAAGTGACTTCTATTAACTAATCCAAGACCCCAATTACGCAGTTGTCGCTCTGGATTACCGCTTGCAGAAAATAATTTCTTCAGTTTATCGGTGACCCACAGTAGCGCAGTAGTGTCTCCTTGACGCTGGCGTTCATAACGACGTAGTAGTACTGGGTCACTCGCTGAGCGAAAGGCCTCACGTTTACCAAGAATGTTGAGTAAGACGGCAACATCACGAAGACCTAAATTTAAGCCCTGCCCGGCGAGCGGATGCATAACGTGGGCAGCATCGCCAATAAGGACAATTTTTGGAGCAGATTCTGGACCAATAAATCGATCTGCCCTCATTTTTCTTAATGGGAAAGCTGCAGGCGTTGAATTCAGAGTGAGTTCACCCAGTTGTTTACCAATGGCAGCATTGGCGATAGAACTTAAAAGATCGGACCATCCATTTTGGTCAAGCTTTAAAAGTGCAGATGCATTTTCTGGAGAAGTTGACCAAACCATTGATACTTGTTTATTTGGCAAGGGCAGCATCGCAATGATGTCACCGCCTGGTAAGAACCACTGAAAAGCCGTTTCAAGGTGGGGATAGCTGCATATCCAATTCGCCACAACAGCACTTTGAGAATAACTTTCTTCGCTGGCGCTAATTCCTAATTCACTGCGGATAGGTGAATTTGCGCCATCGGCTGCAATCACCAGTTGCGCTTGAATCACACCTCCATTTTTTAGAGTGAGTGTGACACCATCGTGATCAGTATCTATTTTTTCGACTACATCAGTTAAGCGCTCTAATTTATTCTGAAAGCGAGAAGCTTGATCAAGAGTATGTTCAACCAGATTGGATTCGCCAATCCATGCTAATTGAGGTGTACCTGCTTCGAATGCCGAGAGGTGCAGTTGATCATCCTTTTCACCCCGATCTCCATAAATCCGCATATCCCTTACAACTTGCATGCGGGAATGATCTAGGGCATCCCAAATTTGTAGATGGGCTAATAATTTTTGTGTACTGAGCGAAAAAGCATATACCCGTTGACTCCATTGATCACCTTGTGGGCTTGGGACGGTTTGCCCTAAATCCGGAGCAATTTCAATAGTATGTAGGCCCAGCTGCGCCAATCCTAAGGCACAAGCTTTGCCGACAATCCCTCCCCCAATGACTACAACGTCCACGGTGCGAGATTTAATGGGATGTAGAGGGGATTTGGTGGAGATTTTTTCGTGAACTTCTGACATAACTCGATGATATCGAATCTAGCACCTTTACAATAAGCCCATGTCTTTAAAATGTGGCATCGTCGGCCTGCCTAATGTCGGCAAATCTACCCTCTTTAATGCGCTTACCAAGGCTGGAATCGCAGCGGAAAACTATCCTTTCTGCACGATTGAGCCTAATGTAGGCATCGTTGAGGTTCCTGACCCCCGCTTAGCTGCACTGGCTGAAATTGTGAAGCCTGAGCGCATTCTGCCGGCCGCAGTCGAGTTCGTCGATATTGCGGGTTTGGTGGCGGGTGCCTCTAAAGGGGAGGGTCTTGGTAATCAATTTTTAGCCAATATTCGCGAAACCGATGCTATTACCCATGTCGTCCGTTGTTTTGAAGATCCAAACGTTATCCACGTTGCCGGAAAAATTGATCCAATTGCTGATATTGGTGTGATTGATACGGAGTTGGCTTTATCGGATTTAGCTACCGTTGAAAAGACATTAAATCGTTCAACTAAGGCTGCAAAGTCTGGCAATGACAAAGAGGCTGCTGCTTTGGTAGCAGTGCTGACTAAAGTTCAGGCGCATTTAGATACTGCCCAACCAGTGCGGAGTTTGCCGCTCACAGCAGAGGAAAAACTAGTTATTCAGCCGCTGTGCTTAATTACTGCAAAGCCTGCAATGTACGTTGCTAATGTGAAAGAAGATGGTTTTATTAATAACCCTCATTTAGAGGCAGTAAAGCAACATGCGGCAAAAGAAAATGCACCGGTGGTTGCTGTGTGTGCAGCAATAGAAGCTGAAATTGCCGATTTGGATGATGCTGACAAAATTGAATTTTTGGCTGATCTTGGCATGGAAGAGCCAGGCTTAG
>CAJARE010000291.1 GCA_903944255.1 uncultured beta proteobacterium | reverse complement strand
ATACCCAATCCCTTAGCCCATCTTTCGCAAACTGGGCTAATTCATTTTGTTTTGATTCTTGATTGGGATTCATGTCGATATCTCTAGCAGGCGGGAGTTATTTTGTCAAGATAATTTATGTCAATTGTTGTTTTCGAATATAGGGGGTTGGATTGCTTGTCTCCATGTGATACATTGAATACATATATTCACTTAGGAGCAATGATGGCCACCTCAATACGTTTAGATCCCGCTATTGAAGAGCGGCTAGATCATTTAGCATCGGCAACAGGCAGAACAAAAGCTTACTATCTTCGAGAGCTGGTTGTAAATGGCCTTGAGGACTTAGAAGATTTTTACCTGGCCGACGCGACCATGGAACGCATCCGTAAAGGTGACGAAAGCACTTTTTCTTCCACAGAGGTAAGGAGCGATCTTGGCCTGGATCATTAAGTACTCTGATTCAGCACGAAAACAGCTCAAAAAGCTGGATAAACAAAGCGCTATCCGTATCTTGGATTTTATGGACGAGAGAATTTCTGAAAGTGGGAATCCGCGCTCAATTGGAAAAGTACTTACCGGCCCTAAATTGGGCACATATTGGCGATACCGAGTTGGCGATTATCGAATTATCTGTGATATCCAGGATGGCCAGCTTTGCGTTTTAGTCATCGAAATCGGAAATCGAAAAGAAATCTATCGGTAAATCCATAAGTCGCATCACTTATGGAGAAAAGCCACCGGATATCTCGGAAAAGAGCATTTTTATAAACTTGCAAGTTATGCGGTAAAAACTTGCAGCTTATGCGGTAAAACTTGCAGGTTATGGGTGCCCACACATTTGAATGGCAGGCTGTATTCCAAATAACTGAAGTTCTGCTTTCCCCTATATATCAATTTAGTTATATAGACTCAATATTTAATTCGTTGCGGGAATAACCCCTTCCCTAGACAATACGGCTCTATGTATAAATACGACCATATTGACCAAACCCTGGTAGATCAACGGGTTACCCAATTCCGAGACCAGGTAGAAAGGCGCCTCAACGGTACCTTAGCCGAAGAAGAGTTCCGCCCCTTACGTCTGCAGAACGGCCTTTATCACCAGCGCCATGCGTATATGTTGCGCGTTGCCATTCCTTACGGCTTATTAAGCGCTCAGCAGTTGCGCGCTTTAGCCTTTATTGCAGATAAATACGATCGCGGCTACGGCCACTTCACTACTCGGCAAAACATTCAATTCAACTGGGTTGAGTTAGAGCAGACGCCCGATATCTTGGCTGAACTTGCCAAAGTAGAGATGCATGCCATTCAGACTTCAGGCAACTGCATTCGCAATATTACGAGTGATGCCTTTGCAGGCGTTGCTGCAGATGAATACATCGACCCTCGCCCAGTTTGCGAACTACTACGTCAATGGTCAACCTTGCATCCTGAGTTTGCACACCTGCCACGCAAATTTAAGTTCGCCATCAACGGCGCCAAAGAAGATCGCACTGTCTTGCTCTGTCACGACGTAGGAATTGAGCTCAAGAAAAACCCAGCGGGCGAACTCACTGCAGATATTTATGCAGGTGGCGGCATGGGTCGCACACCGATTCTTGGATCCTTAATCAAACAGGGCTTACCTTGGCAAGTGCTCCCAAGTTACTTAACTGCCCTCTTGCGTGTATACAACCGCTTTGGTCGTCGAGACAATCTTTACAAAGCGCGTATCAAGATTTTAGTTAAGGCTTTGGGACCTGAAGAGTTCGCACGCCAAGTTGAGGGTGAGTGGATTCAACTTCACAACGCAGAAAGAAATAGTGATGCCAATTTCACCACAGCTGAGTGGGAGCGTGTTGCCAAACACTTCACCAAGCCAGCCTATCAAACCCTCACGGCATTCAGCACGCAAGAGATTATTGGTGGGGCTTCAGATGCCGATAAAGCAAGCTTTGCCCGCTGGTTAGATCGTAATGTTAAGCCCCATCAAATACCAGGATATGCATCCGTCATTTTGTCGCTCAAACCCCATGGCACGGTGGCTCCTGGTGATGCCACTTCGGCACAGATGAACGCTATTGCAGATCTTGCGGACCAATATAGCTTTGGTGAATTACGCGTAACGCATGAACAAAATCTAGTATTGGCAGATGTAGAGCAATCCAAATTATTAGAACTCTGGCAAGCTGCAAAACAGCAACATGTTGCCCTGCCCAATATTGGATTACTCACTGACATCATTGCCTGCCCTGGAGGTGACTTCTGCTCGCTAGCGAACGCCAAGTCACTCCCGATTGCCAAAGCAATCCAGGAGCGTTTTGATGATCTGGATTACTTATTTGATTTAGGTGATATTTCTCTTAACATTTCTGGGTGTATTAATTCTTGTGGACATCATCACGTAGGCAATATTGGCGTGTTGGGGGTCGATAAGGATGGTGAAGAGTGGTATCAAATTACTCTTGGTGGAGAACAAGGCAATGACGCTTCCATTGGTAAGGTCATTGGTCCCTCTTTCTACGCTAATGAAATCCCTGATGTCATGACTAGCCTGATAAATACCTACGTCGAGCAACGCACAAGAGATGAACCCTTTATCGAGACGTATCGTCGTCTAGGCGTCACTCCTTTTAAAGAGGCCGCGTACAAGAATAAAGAGCACAACAGCAAGCATTCCAAAGAATCCAGCAAGGGTTTGACAGCTTAATCATGGAAAAACGATGAACCAACAGATTATTTATTTTCCAAAAGACGGTAAGCCCACCGTAGTCGCCAATGAATGGCAGGTATGGGATGGCGAGCGTGATGAAGGTGGTATTCCTGACTTAGAGCATGGATTCCACAAAGTATTAGTACCATTTCATTGGTGGATCACCCATCATAAGAATGCCGACCTCATTGCCCGCGCAAACAAAGGTGAGATTGGCGTATGGTTTGCTGCCGATGATGACATTCTCAAACATGCCGACATAATTGAGAAAGGTAAAAATCTCTGGCCTGTGGTTGGCGCACATTTCCCGATCTTTAGAGATGGTAGAAGCTTTAGCACGGCGGCCTTGTTGCGCGATCGTTTTTCTTGGGAAAAACAGATTCGCGCTATAGGGGATGTATTGATCGATCAACTCTTGCAAGGCGCACGCGTAGGTTTTGATGCTTTTGAATTACGCCCTGATCAAAACCAGGAGGTCGGACTCAAACAGTTTGACCTCTTTAGCGTGACTACCCAAAATAGCTGGCGCGATACCCGCAGTACACAAGCGGCTATCTAAGTCAGAGACAACACAGATACATCATGAGCAATCCCAACAAACTCGGTAAAGTGTATTTAGTTGGCGCCGGTCCTGGCGCAGCTGATCTCATTACTGTGCGCGGCGCTAAGCTCTTAGCCAAAGCAGATATTGTTTTTCATGATGCATTGGTAGAACCGGAGATGCTAGCTCTTTGCCCGCAGGCACAACTCGTACTAGTCGGAAAGCGTTGCGGCAAGCTATCTTCCGCGCAACACTTCATTAATAAACGCCTGATAGATGCTGCCAAACAATATCAAATCGTCGTTCGCCTTAAAGGTGGAGACCCCATGATGTTCGGACGCGCTGATGAAGAAATCCAAGCCCTCAAAGACCACCACATTGAAGTGGAAGTGGTTCCAGGCATTACTGCTGCATTAGCGGGTGCTGCCGCCATTCAGCAATCTCTTACTCTAAGAGGTGTTTCACGTAGTGTGGCATTTATCACTTTGGCACAAGGCGTAGACAATACGCCCAATCCCGAAGACCAATACCAACCATTACCAAATCCCAGTGCAGATACTCTGGTGTATTACATGGGTCGCAAGGACGCCTCCCAAATCGCCAAACAATTAATAGAGGCAGGTCTGAAGCATCAAGCCAGTACTCCAGTACATATTTTGGAAGCAGTCAGTACGCCAAGAGAACGGCATTGGACGAGCACTTTGGGTGAGCTAGTCCTAGGAAAAGCAGATCAGTGGTTTGAGGGTAGCTCACCTGCCCTGATCATGATAGGTGAAGCCTTAAGGGAGAAGTGCTCGAGCACTCAAGTCAACGATAGCTTGCAGGACTGCAAGATCCTCACCGACAGCCGGCGTAGCGCTTAAGCTAATAGCAGGAAACTGCTTTTGGCAGGACTCTAGCAATACCGGAAAGTCATTACGCAAATGGCCGCCTTGCCCAAAAAAAACTGGCACCACCACTATCTCAGTAGCGCCAGCACCCCCTAAGGAAGCAATTGCTTGCTCTAGAGTTGGCTCCATCATCTCTAAGAATGCCAATTCCACAGCAGTATCGGGGTGTTGCGCCTTCCATAGCAGTGCCAAGCGATCAAATGGTTCACGCCAACGTGCATCGCGAGCGCCATGTCCAAACAAAATTATTGCCTTCATATCAATCTTTATAGATGTTGAGCAAGCTTACTGAACGAGCCATATAAATCATCTTAAAATAGGCTCATTTCTCTAACTTGTATAGAATTTATCTATATTAACGAGCATTTGCGTTTTTTACCGTAAAGATTACATTCATGCACTCCTTGGCCCCACTTCTGAATCAAACTTGGTTTATTGCTTTGATGGGGATCACGCTCATTGGCGCAGTCCTATCGGCAGTCCACCATGCCGAGGTTATCGCGCATAAAACGGGGGAGCCCTATGGAACCTTAGTATTAGCGATCAGCGTGACTATTATTGAGGTATCTCTCATTATCGCCATGATGTTAGCGGGCCACGAAGGCTCAGAATTTATTGCGCGCGATGCAGTCTTTGCCACAGTCATGATTGTGATAAACGGTGTTATTGGTTTATGCATTTTTATGGGCGGCATTAAGCACCATGAGATGTCCTTTCGGAACGAGGGTACAAATTCTGCGTTAGCCGTACTCACCGCACTAGCTACTTTCATTTTGGTCATGCCAATGGTGACGGTAAGCACCCCCGGACCAGATTTTACGAAGAGTCAGCTTGCCTTTGCCGGTATTGCCTCTTTCGCTTTATACGGGGCCTTTATTTTTTTCCAGACTGTTAGCCACCGCGACTATTATCTGCCAAAAGAAGCAGCTATGAAAACCGATAGCGACGTTCATGCGGATAAACCGAGTAATCTCAAAACTGCAGTAAGCCTATTTTTACTTTTGATTTCTTTAGCGGTAGTTGTTGGCCTGGCAGAAGGACTTAACCCCGCAATTGAGGCTGGCGTTAAAGCAGCTGGAGCACCAAAAACAGTGATTGGTATCGCCATTGCGATGCTAGTGCTCTTGCCAGAAGGTTATGCTGCGGTTAGAGCAGCAAGAGCTAATCGTCTGCAGAGCAGTCTGAATTTAGCTTTGGGTTCCGCCCTCGCCAGTATTGGACTAACTATTCCTACTGTTGCTGCTTTTGCTATCTTTTTTAATTTGCCCCTCAGCCTAGGGATTAGCTCACTGAATATGACGCTGATGTATCTTTCCTTCTTTATTGGAGCCCTCACCTTAGCAATTGGGAGAACGACGCTACTGCAAGGAGTGGTTCATTTAATTATTTTCTTTGAGTATTTATTCCTCAGTCTCGTCCCTTAAGGGCTTAGAGGGAATAGGGAATCTTTAATCCAACTTTGACATTATTGTTTTTTGGCTCATACCAACTAGAGGTATAGCGAGTGCGATTGACTGCCCAAGTCCAATTTTTAATCAGTTTTTAGCGAGAGATTGGCCATTTCTCAGCACTTCGTAATGCAAATGGGGTCCAGTAGAACGGCCAGTGGAACCCACCCTCGCAATGGCTTGCGCCTGCTTCACAAAGTCACCCGGCTTTACCAAAAGTTCTTGTGCGTGAGCATAACGCGTCACTACCGCATTCTTATGTTGCACATCAACCACATAGCCGTATTCTTCATCCCAGGCTGCACGCATGACTGTGCCATCTGCTGTTGCCAATATAGGAGTGCCATAAGCCGCTGGAAAGTCAGTACCTTCATGCCAAGCTACCTTGCCTGTAAAGGGGTCTGATCGATATCCGAGCCCACTGGATGCTTGAGGCATTAAAGGCAAAGGGGATGCCGTCGGAATCGAGTTCGCTACATCCCAAGTATGAGTCAATGACTTCTGCATTTCTTGTACGCGTACATTTAAAGCGATGGAATCTTGCACGGTGCGATCCAATCGCGCACCGTACTGCTCATCTTGATTACCCAGATTGATGGTGACATTCGAAGGCTTTAATGGACCACCCTGCGCATTACCAAAATCCGCATTACTCAAATTGACTACGCTGACTTGACCATTGGAGCGCATTAACTGAGTACGTAATGCATCTAATTGATCAAGATTACGCTGTGCATCCTCCAGTCGCGCCTGCAATTCCGTTAACTTAGTTTCGTAATCATCCTCTGAATTGGCGATAAAGCGCTTTTCTAAAAGCTCTTTTTTCTCCATGGCATGTAAGAGGTCTTTGGTTTCGTTGTTGACTGAACTGACTATCCAGTTAGCGCCACACAATAAAGCCAGCACAGTGGCACCTCCAAAAACTATATGGCGCGCTGTCAACGTAATTTCTCGTACGCGGCTATGCGGACCAGTCATGATGAGTATTTGCATTTTATTTACCTTACTCCTGAATTCATTTCTAAGATTGGCTGCATTACCGCCATCACAATTCCCAACACCATCAATCCCATCGTCAAAATCAATAAGGGCTCTAACAAACTGGTAAATATTTTGGTCTTTTGCTCGGATTCCAACTCCGCATTCTCAGCACCATACTTCAGCATCTCAGCTAGCTTACCTGAAGCTTCACCAGAACGGATCAAATGAATCAGGATTGGTGAGAATACGCCCTGGCTGCCTAAAGCCCTGGCCAAGCTATTGCCCTCTCGCAAGCGGCCTTCTGTTGAATCAATGGCAGCACGCAAAACCGTATTGTTTAAGGTATCACGCGCACTATGCAAGGCAGTCAGAATGGGCACATTTGCAGCCACTAGCATGGCCATCGTATTGGCAAAACGCGCAGTCTCAAATCCCAAGAGTAGTGGTCCAATCAAAGGTAGATTTAATAGTGCGCGATCCACCCTCAATCGAAAGTCTTCTTTACTTAGAGCGCGACGAATATAAAAGATTGCACCAACAATGACGATCACGAGCAACCAACCCCAATTGACTATGAACTCTGAAAGTGCCAAGATAAAGCGAGTGGAAAAAGGGAGGGTCTGCTTAGTGCTCTGAAACACTCTAGCAATTTGAGGAACAACATAAGTCATCAAGAACAAGACGATCATGAAAGCAACGCCAGTCAACATCGCTGGATACGCTAGCGCACCCAAGGCCTTATTTTTTAGGGCCTGACGTTTTTCTAAAAACTCAGCTAACTGCGTTAAGACTTGACCCATCTTGCCAGACTGTTCTGCTGCACCCACCACACCTTGATATAAAGGATCAAAAGAGAGAGGTTGCGTGGCAATGGCTTTGGATAAGGGCAGACCCGCGCGTAACTCAGCGACTACTGCCTGCAGCACTGCTTTAACGTGAGCTTGACTACTTTCTTCAGCCAGAACGGATAGCGTCTCGTCAATCTGAACGCCTGATCTCACCAAAATAGCGACTTGCTTGGTAATTAATGTGAGATCTGCTCGACTTAAGGGCTTGTTCTCTGAGAACCATTTATTCCAGAAGCGTTGCTTACCCCATTCCGCTTCCAGTTCAATCGTCACGGGTACTAACTGTTTGGCCATCAACGCCTGGCGCACCGCACGCACACTCTCGCCATCCACGCTTCCGCGCTCACTCTTACCAGCGTAAGTTAGGGCTTCAAATCGATAGCGTGACATCAATTAATCTATTTCTACGGAACCGGTAACGCGCAGAATTTCCTCGAGAGTAGTCTTACCTTCAGCTACCCAGCGCTTGCCGTCATCCGCTAGGGTACGCATGCCACCAATCACGGCCTGCTTACGAATATCACTCTCAGCTGCATGTTGATGAATGAGTTCACGAATCTTTTCATTAGTCGTCATGAGCTCATAAATACCCGCTCGGCCGCTATAACCTGATTGAGCGCATTGTTCGCACCCTTTACCGCCACATGACGGGCACGACATCCGAATGAGGCGCTGCCCCAAAACACCCAGCAAGGTCGATGACAATAAGAATGGTTCGATACCCATATCAATCAAACGTGTGACTGCAGAAGGCGCATCATTGGTATGCAAGGTAGCCAATACTAGATGCCCAGTTAATGAGGCTTGCACTGCAATCTGCGCGGTCTCTAAGTCACGGATCTCACCAATCATCACAATGTCCGGATCTTGACGCAAGATGGCGCGCAAAGCTCTTGCAAAGTTCATATCAATACGGGAGTTCACCTGGGTTTGGCCAATACCATCCAAGTTGTACTCAATCGGGTCTTCCACCGTCATGATGTTGTTGATCTTGTTACGTAAGCGCAATAAGGCCCCATACAAGGTGGTGGTCTTACCGCTACCAGTTGGACCAGTCACCAACACAATGCCGTGTGGGCGATGGATTAGCTGATCAAACTGAGTAAAGGTATCTTCCGCCATGCCTAAGGCACGCAAATCGAGGCGATCGTAGTTCTTTTCTAGCAAACGCAAAACCACGCGCTCACCATGGGAAGTTGGCAATGTAGAAACGCGTACATCGATAGCGCGTCCACCGACTCTCAATGAGATACGGCCATCTTGTGGCATCCGCTTCTCGGCAATATCAAGCGAAGCCATGATCTTGATACGAGATACAAGAGCCGCATGTAGATCACGACGCATATCCACAATGTCACGTAAATTACCATCGACCCTAAAGCGCACTAGCGATTTACGCTCGAATGCTTCCAAATGAATATCCGATGCACCATCGCGGCTAGCTTGCTTGAGCAAACTATTAATCATTCGAATGACAGGGGCATCGTCATTCATCTCCAGCAAATCCTCAGATTCGGGCATCTCTTGCAAAAGACGAGAAAGGTCAACCGCTTCCTCTACCTCGTCCACTACTTGAGAGGCATTGAGGTCACCTTCTGAGTAAGCAGCATTCAGCGCTTCTAATACTTGCTCACTTGTTTGCTCTGTCCGATGAATGGGACCTACGAGGCGGCAGATTTCTTGTATGACTGATAACTCAGTATTTGCACTATGAATTAATGTTGGCGCCCCTTCTGAATCCTCACTCTTTTTCAAGAGGATCTCATTCGCCTTTGCGTAGCCAAAGGGGATGCGAGGGAGTCGCGACATTATTGAATCGTAATCGGAACTGGCGCAGCTGATGCGGGTGCATTAGAAGGTCGCACAGGAATTGGCTTAGTCAGGCCGGAAGACGGTAAATTGTTTGGTGTTGGCGCTGCCGGTGCCACTGACTTACCCGGCGGAATCAAAGGCGGCTCCAAATCCGATATGCGCGATAAATCTTCTTTTGGCAATAGCATCGGTGCTTGCTTAAATTGATCTTCTGTTTTTTGTACTAAATTCAAACGGTTCGTCGTGATATCCGCAGTTTGATCTTTATCCCGCAAGATGTAAGGACGGATAAATACGAGCAAGTTGGTTTTGGTCCGTGTTTTTGCATCCGAGCGAAAGAGCGCTCCAATAAAAGGAATGTCTTTCAAAAACGGTATACCACTGGAGCCATCGCTGTATTTATCTTCGATCAAACCGCCCAACACAATAATCTGACCGTCATCCACCAAGACATTGGATTTGACCCCCTCCCAATAAACTGGTAGACCTCAAAACTAGAGTAATGTCGTTTAGACCCATTTTAAAAAATAGGGAAAAACGATGAAAAGATCTAAATTTACTGAAGAACAAGTTACCTACGT
>CAJARE010000290.1 GCA_903944255.1 uncultured beta proteobacterium | reverse complement strand
TCACCCGGTTTAGCGCCCTGCGCCATCTTGATCTGAATCTGATCGGCTGAACGCAAATATTCAGTAGTGACACCAAAGCGGCCAGAAGCTACTTGTTTAATTTTCGAACGCAAGGAGTCACCGTCTAACAATGGGATATTCGCTTCAACAACATCGCTACCCAAAATGCTTGCGAGGGTCTCGCCCTTCTTGATTGGAATTCCTTTGAGCTCATTAACGTAACGATTAGGATCTTCACCGCCCTCACCTGTATTGGACTTGCCGCCGATGCGGTTCATCGCAATCGCCAGCGTTGCATGCGCCTCAGTAGAGATCGAACCCAAGGACATCGCGCCCGTTGCAAAACGTTTTACGATTTCTTTTGCAGATTCGACTTCATCAAGCGGAATCGCTTTTGCTGGATCAATCTTGAACTCAAACAAACCGCGTAATGTCATTTGACGCTTAGTTTGATCGTTAATGATATTGGCGTACTCTTTATAAGTCTGATAGCCCTTCTCTGCACCAATCCGAGTAGAGTGCTGTAATTTCGCGATCGTATCGGGTGTCCACATATGGTTTTCACCACGAATACGATATGCATATTCACCGCCAGCATCGAGCATATTGTTTAATACTGGATCATTACCAAACGCTGCAGCATGCATCCGCAAAGCCTCTTCGGCCACTTCAAATACGCCGATCCCACCCACATTCGATGGTGTACCTTTGAAATACTGATCAATGATGTCGTGATTCAAGCCAATGGCTTCAAAAATCTGTGAGCCGGTATAAGACATATAAGTAGAAATGCCCATTTTGGACATCACTTTTTGCAAGCCTTTACCAACCGCTTTAATGAAATTCTTCACTGCTTTTTCAGGAGCTAAATCGCCAGATAGGCCTTTAGCCATTTCAGCTAAAGTTTCCATTGCGAGATATGGATGAACTGCTTCAGCACCATAACCAGCCAGCAGCGCAAAGTGATGTGTCTCACGAGCGCTACCAGTTTCAACGACAAGGCCCACGCTAGTCCGCAAGCCTTTTTGAACCAGATGCTGATGAATTGCCGAGGTAGCTAACAATGCAGGAATTGCAACATGCTTCTCATCTATCTGACGATCGCTCACGATCAAGATGTTGTAACCAGAACGAACGGCATCCGCAGCCTCTGCACATAAAGAAGCAAGACGAGCTTCAATTCCAGCCTTTCCCCATGAAGCTGGATAACAAATATCTAGCTCGTATGAGCGGAACTTGCCATTGGTATAGTGACCAATATGACGGATCTTGGTAATGTCATCAAAATCCAAAATTGGCTGACTGACCTCCAGCCGCATTGGAGGATTGATATTGTTGGTATCAAGTAAATTGGGTTTGGGCCCAATGAATGACACCAAAGACATGACCATATTTTCACGAATAGAGTCAATTGGAGGATTGGTCACTTGCGCAAATAATTGCTTGAAGTAGTTATATAAGGGCTTGTTCTTATTTGAGAGAACAGCTAATGGGCTATCATTGCCCATCGAGCCGATAGCTTCTTCACCACTCATGGCCATTGGAGCCATGAGGTACTTAATATCCTCTTGGGTATAGCCAAAAGCTTGCTGGCGATCTAACAGTTTTGCAGCAGGACGAATCGTCGTTTTTTCATCGATTAAATCGACTTTACTTGCATTAACTTCATCAAGCTTCACACGCACAGCATCAATCCAGCTCTTGTATGGCTTTGCTTTTGATACAGCATTCTTTAGCTCTACGTCATCAATAATGCGCCCTTGCTCCATATCAATCATGAACATCTTGCCTGGTTGAAGACGCCACTTTTGAACAATTTTGCTTTCAGGAATAGGTAATACGCCTGCTTCAGAGCCCATGATGACTAAGTCATCATCTGTGACGTAATACCGTGCTGGACGTAAACCGTTGCGATCGAGCGTTGCACCAATTTGACGACCATCAGTGAAGGCCATCGCAG
>CAJARE010000289.1 GCA_903944255.1 uncultured beta proteobacterium | reverse complement strand
CGGCAAAAAAGAGGGGTAAGGATTCGAAGAGATTTGCTTGAGCAGCATTGGCACGCGCCCGAAATCCAGTCTGCTTCGCTAACCATTGACGCGGTAAACCGTTGTCATAGCCTTCCCAACCTTTTTTAGCGATTCCAGTCGCCACATAGGGAAGTATTCCCATGATTAATACACAGAAATAAGCAATGGTCATGATGTGCCCTTATCTCCGCTTGCTAAAGTTTTTTTCTTAGAACCGATTCGTGACTCAGTGCCATTCATGAGATTTTGAATATTGCTGCGATGACGCCAGATCAACAATGCACATACTACGAGTAGCGCGGCACCCATAGGCTGAAAACCAAATAAGAACACAAAGTAGATAGGGCCAAATACAGCCGCTGCTAGCGCTGCTAATGAAGAGTAGCGCATAAACATCGCCACAATAATCCAAGTACTTAAGGTAGCGGCACCCAGAATCCAATTAATCCCAAACAAAATACCGCAAGCAGTCGCAACTCCTTTACCACCTTTAAAGCCATGGAAGATGGGAAACAAATGCCCCAAGAACACTGCAATCACAACGCCAGATAAAACCCAAGAACCCAAGGTCGAAGTCAGAGACTCATCTCCCAATAACACTCGAGCGAGCATCACTGCGATGTAGCCTTTTAATGCATCGCCAATCAAAGTCAAAACGGCAGCCAATTTATTTCCGGTACGCAATACATTGGTCGCACCGGGATTGCCTGATCCATACGTATGGGGATCAGGTAAACGCATACATTTGCTCACCACCACCGCAAAGGAGATGGAGCCAATCAAATAAGCAATTGGAATGAGTAGGAGGGCTAAATTAGAGTCCATAGCGCTATCTTAAACATTAATACCGCATTGGGTAGCGCACTAAGTGCTGCACTAGGTACCGCGGGGATGGTGCTGTTGATGAATGGACTTCAGGCGCTCTCTAGCGACGTGTGTATAGATTTGAGTGGTAGAGATATCCGCATGGCCTAAAAGTAGCTGTACCACCCTCAGATCCGCTCCATGATTTAATAAATGGGTAGCAAAGGCATGACGTAAGGTATGTGGCGATAGCGCTACTGGGATGTTCGCAATCGTGGCATAACGCTTAATCAAAGCCCAGAAAGCCTGGCGAGTTAAACCCGTACCCGTATGACGACCAACAAACACCGCATCGGAGCTTTTACCCTCCAATAAGATCGCCCTGGCCTCAGCAAGATAGCGGCGTAGCCATTGACCCGCCTCTCCCCCAAAGGGCACTAGACGCTCTTTTCCGCCCTTACCATTGACGACCCTGACTACACCTTCATTCATACCAAGAGCAACGGTTTTGAGTGAGACGATTTCGGAGACACGTAAGCCACTGGCATACATCAGCTCGAGCATCGTGCGATCACGCATACCCAATGGGGTTTCAATATCAGGAGCATTGAGCAAAGCAGTCACTTGATCTTCACTCAAGGTTTTCGGAAAACGCATGGCTTGCTTAGCGGCCCTTAAGCCGATACAAGGATCAGACTTTACTAAATTGATGCGTAGCGCATGACGAAAAAAACGCTTAAACACGGTCAGTCGTCGATTAGCAGTCGTAGCCTTATCAGCACGACGATAGGCAAAATACGCGGTGAGATCTTTTTCAGTGACACCATATAAATCAGTGCCAGATTGTTTATATAGCCACTGTGCCAACAATAAGAGATCGCGACGATAGGCCGTTAGACTATTCTGAGCAAGGCCATCCTCTAACCAACAAGCATCACAAAAACGCTCAATCGCCTCTTGGCTTGCAGGCGCAATCTCAGCAGGTACCGCTTTTAAGCCAGTGCCCACTGATGATTCTGTTTTAGTCACGGAAGTTATTAAAGCCCAATGGTGCTTCGGTAATCTCTTTACGCAAGAAGTTCATGACTTCCTGAAGATCATCTCGCTTGGCGCCAGTGACACGTACTGCATCACCCTGAAT
>CAJARE010000288.1 GCA_903944255.1 uncultured beta proteobacterium | reverse complement strand
GCAGTAATTTCTTTACGACGCTCTTTGCATGCGCCAGCAATTTCTTGCAAGGCTTTGCGAGCACGGGCAGCAGATGCCTTAATGCCCTTTTCAATAAATTTTTCGTTTTCAGCTTTATATGTTTCAAAAGCAGCCAACAATGTATCGTGTTGTGACATCTTCTCTCCTCATCATCTAAAAAATATACTTTTTAACCACGAAGTCAGTATATCTCTATAAAAACTATAGAAATCAGCCTATTTCATCAGGGATAACGCTTAGAAAGCAGGAATCCGCAAAAAGGGGCGCCTTCAATGAAAAGCCCGCTAGATGGCCAGAAAATACTCATAAAGTCGGGTATTCTGGGGCTTAGCCCCCAGAATACCCTAAGGGTGAGGGCGCTAACGGGCTCCTGGCCAAGACGAGGCCAGCCAACGAACCTCATACCCATTTTTTTCCCGCCTGGATGGGTATCAGGCTCCAGTGCCAGCCAAAATGCCACCTGATGCTGATGCCTGGCTTCTTGGTGCTTTTTTTAAGTGTGATCAACAAACATCCTGCGCTCACCACTAATATCAAACAGGAACAGGAAATAGTATGGCGGATACAGTCGTCAAAAAATCCAACGTAAAATTAGATTCAATAAAAATCAATAGAGAAAAGATGAGCATCAATACCAAAAGTTATGAATTTATCCGCAACAAACTTCTCAAGAAAGAAGAGATTGCGTTTCTAGATGTACGAGAAGAGGATCCACATGCACAAGAGCATCCCCTCTTTGCCGCAAATCTACCCCTTTCACGTATTGAAATAGATGCCTTTAGCAAGCTACCTCGCAAGGATGTGCCGATTGTGACATTAGATGATGGCGAGGGTTTTGCAGAACTAGCAGCTGCTCGTCTGATGGCGCTAGGATATTGCGATGTCTCTGTATTTGCTAACGGTGTAAGGGGCTGGAGGGCTGCAGGCGGAGAAGTATTTAAAGACGTTAATGTACCCAGCAAATCATTTGGAGAGTTTGTTGAATCTAAACGCCATACCCCTTCCCTCTCAGCACAAGAAGTCAAACAATTATTGGATGCTAAAGAAGATGTAGTGGTGGTGGATGTAAGACGTTTTGATGAATACAACACCATGAGCATTCCTACTGGCATTAGCGTGCCAGGCGCAGAGTTAGTATTACGCGTACCTGAGTTGGCACCTAACCCCAAAACTAAAATTATTGTTAATTGTGCCGGCAGGACTCGTAGCATCATTGGCACACAGTCACTAATTAATGCTGGCATTCCCAATCAAGTTAACGCCTTACGAAATGGCACAATAGGTTGGACCTTAGCAGGGCAAGAACTCGATAAAGGACAGACTCGTCGCTTTCCTGAAGTCAGCGATAAAAATGCGCAAGAAGCAGCTCTTCGCGCACGCAGTGTTGCTGATAAGGCGGGTGTAAAGCGCGCTAGTCTAGATGATGTTCGGCAATGGCAATCACAGGTAGAACGAACCACCTACTTCTTTGATACGCGCACCCCAGAGGAATATGAGGCAGGCCATCTTCCAGGTTTTCGCTCTGTCCCCGGAGGTCAACTCGTACAAGAAACAGAAATGACTGCGCCCGCTCGCGGAGCACGCATTGTATTAGTAGACCCAAGTGGCGTTAGAGCAAATATGCCCGCCTCATGGTTAGCGCAAATGGCATGGGATGTATATGTTTTAGATGGCATCAATGCTAGTCACCTGACTGAACGAGGAGCGTGGAAGCCACCAATTCCTGAGCTACCTAAAGCTAATCTGATAGATGCTAAAACACTTTCGATCTGGCTCAAAACAGACAGTAATACAGTTACGATTGATTTGAGTACCCATGCTCATTACCTCAAAGGGCATATTCCAGGAAGTTGGTATGCATTGCGCTCTCAACTTGAAGAGGCACTTAAAAAAATACCTCAGGTAGATCGCTACGTTCTGACAAGCAGCCCTGGTGAGCTTGCATTATTTGCTGCGCCAGAACTGGGAAAACTCACCCAAGCTGAAGTATTTGTTCTTGATGGTGGAACCAAAAGTTGGATAGATTGTGGGCTGGAATTAGAAAAGGGAGCGACTCACTTAGCCTCCCCTCCTCTAGACCGCTATAAGCGCCCATATGAGGGTACAAGTGTTGACCCTAAAGCCATGCAAGCATATCTAGATTGGGAATTTGGATTGGTAGAGCAACTAGGAAAAGATGGAACCCATCATTTCTGGGTTTTATAAGTTAGTCCAGCCATCATCACATAAACTGGAATAAGGCTATTCTCTGCCTATGATGCGCCTTAAACCACAATACCTGCTGATTCTATTGGCATGCATTAGTTCAATTGCCTGTGAACGGGATAATTACAGTACGTGGAACTGCACATCTTCTAAAGAATCCAAAACGACAATGGTGCTCAAGAAGGCACAAATGCAGCTACAAGAACATCGCCTGAATTATTGCGGGAGCTTAGGCGAGCGGAGCTATTTTTCGAAAACCTGCCCCGCCAATATTCAAGATGCAGACTATGTATTCACACTTTCTTCAGGGGCGCTTCATAGTGCCACTCAAGATTATCAGTGCACCATCCTCTAATAATATGAATCGCATCAGCCCAAAGAAATTACTTTTAAGTAAGTGGACTGCGGTCCACCCTATTGAAAAACAAAAACACTTTTTGGTGAGCAAGGTCATTCTGCCAGAGGATCCTCAACAGGGAATTGAATGGATTGAGATTGAGGCAGTCTTCAGCAACAAAACGAAGCAAATACGCTGGCGCGAGCTCAGCAATAGTGATCATTGGATTCAGGGGTGGAAATAAAAAAGCTGCTCTTATCCTCATAAGAACAGCTTAGCTTTTAAAAAATAAGACTACTTATTTTTTGCCACTGGAAGACTTCTTGACTAAGTCATCGATATTCTTTTCTGCAGAATCAGCAACCTGATTGACAATTTTTCGACCCTCCTTAAACATCTTTTGTCCAGCGGTAGACATTTCATGCACTACTTTAGATAATTTATCTGCATGAGATGGCATTTTATTTTCTGCATCCTCTAACCATGAGACTAAAGAGCTACGTACCTTCTCAAGATGCTTTTCTGTCTCATCAGCAGCGCTCTCTCCAATATCTTTGAGTACTGATTTAACTTTCTTTTGATAGGTCGCGGCCCTTTTAGCGGCTTCTTTTGTTGCCTCTTCCTGTAAGGCTTTTAATTTTTCCAGGTCATTTTTAGCGGCTGACTTTGCACTATCCATAGCATTTTTCATACCCCATTCCATCTCAGAAATGTGATGAGCCCCTAAATCTTTAGCGGCATCCAATAATTTGTGGGAATAATCAAAAAGCTCTTTTGCCTTTTCCTGCTGCCATTTTTGAATATCTTTGGTGTCCATCTTTACTCTCCTATTAAATTAGTACTGTAGAAACTTTCCTCAAATACCACTCTATACCCAAATCACAGAACTACCAATTCCCTGCTTTCTGGGCCTTTAAATATAGGGGATGAGCGCGTTGGAGGAAACAAGCCAACTAATCAAGCTTCGCACCAGCCTGCTTCACCGCATTTGCCCAACGTGGCATCTCTGCGGCCAAAAACTTAGTAAATTGATCCGCATTAAGATAGGCCGGATCTGCACCTTGCTCAATCATCTTCTTTTGAATTTCTGGACTTTCCAGGGTCTCTTTAAAGGCTTGACTTAATTTATTCACCACTTCAGGTGGCGTTCCTTTAGGAGCGAGGATCCCATAGAAACCAACTACTTCTAAATTAGCAATACCTGTTTCAATCACAGTAGGCGTATTGGGCAAGGCTGGATTACGTTTAGCACTAGTCACAGCAAGAGCCTTCACTTTCCCTTGCTTTGCATAAATGGCTGCTTGGGGAACTGACTCGGCCATAAATTGCACATGTCCAGCAATCAGATCCGTAAAAGCAGGGGCGCTCCCCTTAAAGGGGATGTGCACCATAAATATCCCTGTCTCACTTTTAAGCATCTCTGGCACTAAATGTGAGATTCCACCATTGCCAGCAGAGCCATAGTTAAGCTTTCCTGGATTTGCCTTAGCGTAAGTAATAAGCTCTTTCAGAGAGTTCGCAGCAACATCTTTGTTGACTATCAGCGCTAAGGGCTGTTGCGCTGTTCGCGCCACCGGCTGAAAATCTTTTAATGTCTCATATTGAGATTTTGTATAAATTGCCGGATTAATTACCATCGTCCCAGTATTAGCCAATAGCACCGTGTATCCATCTGCGGGTGATTGAGCAACAAACTGAGCGCCTACAGTCCCGCCTGCCCCAGATTTATAATCGACAATCACAGTTTGACCAAGAGATGATTGCAGCTTTTCTATCAGTAAACGGATGTGTGCATCTAAAGGTCCGCCAGCTGGAAAGCCTATAACAATTTTGATTGGCTTATCAGGATAGGCTGCGTGAGCGAGACCAAGAGAACATAAAAGTAATACGCTTAGCAAAAATGTACTAATGAGTTGTATGGGCTTCTTGATCAAAATGACACCTTTAATTTACTGGGATACACCTTACTAAGTCGCAATGACCTACTCTTTGTCAGTTATTTTACTAAACATTCGTTCTCGTGAAAAGAAGAAACATCGCTAAAGTAGATTGAAATGGTACT
>CAJARE010000287.1 GCA_903944255.1 uncultured beta proteobacterium | reverse complement strand
CAAAATGCGCGGGGCGCAAAGGGGATTCATGGTTAAACAAAATTCCAGTACAGGCATACAGACCATAGGATTGCTGATAATGCTTGATCAACCAATAGACAGCGCTTTTCGCAATCGCATAGGGGCTTAAGGGGTTGAGCGGTGTGGCTTCATTGGCAATCAATCCAGAGGCACCGCCAAAACACTCGCTTGAACCTGCGTTATATAGGCGCATAGGCTTATTAGATTGCTTCATCGCCTCTAGTAAATAGATGGCGCCCAAAGTTACACTCTGAAATGTTTTTGCAGGGTCTACAAAAGATCGAGCCACTGAAGACTCTCCAGCCAGGTAATAAATTTCATCTGGATTGGTGAGGGTCACAGCCGCAGTGACGCTGCGACTATCGGCCGATTCCATTGGGATGCATTCCACATCTGGTGCAATACCCAGCTTAGTGAGATTGCCCGCTAAGGCGGCGCTAGGGTTACGAGAGGTACCCACCACGCGGTAATTTTTCTCTAGCAGCAACTTGGCCAGGTAACTGCCGTCCTGACCGCCTACTCCGCAGATGAGTGCTGTTTTTTCCATAAAGTGAAGAGCTACGCCCTATCGCCCATAAACATCCTCAAAACGCACAATATCGTCTTCGCCCAGATAGCTACCTGACTGCACTTCAATAATTTCTAATGGCTCGGTTCCCGGATTGGCTAAACGATGGGTTTGTCCTTGCGGAATATAGGTACTTTGATTTTCAGTCAAGGTAATCACCTGCTCACCGTTGGTGATTTCAGCAGTGCCTTTGACCACAATCCAATGCTCGGCGCGATGGTGGTGCATTTGCAAAGACAGGCTAGCGCCAGGCTTAACCTGAATCCGCTTGACCTTAAAACGCTCCCCTTCATCGACACTGTCATACCAACCCCAAGGGCGGGAGACTTTGCGATGCAAATGCTTTTCTTCACGCTGACGCTGCTCTAATTGCCCTACTAGATGCTTCACATCTTGACTATTAGAGCGGGTGGTCACTAAGACGGCATCGGCCGTTTCAATGATGACCAGATTTTCCACCCCCACCGCGCTCACCAAACGGCTACTAGCGTGCACTAAAGAGTTTTTGGTATTACTAATCAAAATATCGCCGTTAATGACATTGCCATCGAGGTCTTGCTGACCCACTTGCCAAACGGCATCCCAGGCGCCTAAGTCATTCCAACCGGCATCAAGCTCGACCATCTGGATAGGAAAATGCGATCCCGGGCATTTCTCAATCACGGCATAGTCAATCGATTCAGTGGGAATCTGATTAAAAGTGGCTTTATCAGGACGAACAAAAAGCGCTCCAGTGGAGTCGTCCACGCTTTTACCCAAGTAAGCTGCTTGCGTCGCCTCCAAGATGTCGGGGCGATATTCTTTGATAGCAGCCAGCCACACACTGGCTTTGAGGACAAACATGCCGCCGTTCCAAAAGTAGCCGCCCTCTTCTAGGTATTGCTTGGCAGTTTGCGCATCGGGCTTTTCTACAAAGCGCTCCACCACATATGCACCTTTGGGCAACTGCGCATCCGTTAATTTGCTTTGTGTGTGGATGTAACCATAGCCCGTCTCGGGAGCTGTTGGAGTAATGCCTAAAATGGCAATGGCGCCAGATTGGGCAATGGCTACGCTTTGCTTGAGCGCCTTGGTAAAGGCGGCGTTATCTTGAATCGTTTGGTCAGCTGGAGTCACCACCAAAATGGGATCGCTATCGTGATCTTTCGCTTGCTCTTGGGCATACAACGCAGCCAAGGTCAGTGCAGGAGCGGTATTTCTCCCAGAGGGTTCTAACAATAAATCGGCCTGGATATTTTTTAATTCTCGCAATTGATCTAAAGCCAAAAAGCGATGCTCTTCATTGGTGACCACAATGGTCTTGCCTAAGGTCGTTTGATCACCCCCAATGGAGTGGGCTCGCTCAATGGCCAGCTGAAATAGACTTTGATTGGAGTCATCTCCAGAGAGCACCAGAAATTGCTTGGGATAGGTAGACCGGGAAAGGGGCCACAGCCGAGTGCCTGATCCACCGCAAAGAATCACTGGTACCACTAAAGCCATGTGTCAATATCCAATTCCAAATAAGGGTTAATGCAGAACCAAAATGGGGTCTGAGAAAATACCCCAAACTTCTATAGTTCTAATAATTAGCTGTTATTTTAGCCCGATCCCCCCGCCAACTGTTCAGTTAACGGGGTATTCCCTATTTATATTTTTATATTAATACGCGTTTTTATGAATGAGGCCACGCCAAGGGGTGTAAAAAATGATTTTGAGGTCCAGCATTAAGGACCAATTATCGATATAGAACAAATCATGCTCAATTCGGGCCTGCAAATCCGTATCGCCGCGCCAGCCATGGATTTGGGCCCAACCGGTAATACCGGCTTTGACAAGGTGCTTTTTCATATAACCAGGGATTTCGTCCTTGAACTGCTCAACAAATTCGGGGCGTTCGGGGCGGGGGCCCACAATTGACATATCCCCCTTGAGCACATTAAAAAACTGGGGCAATTCATCTAAGCTGGCTTTGCGAATCCAAGCGCAAAAGCGATTATTGGCCGCTTTTTTGGCGGAATTTCCCCAAATAAGCCCTTCTTTTTCAATATTGACCGGCATGGTGCGAAATTTCAGAATATCAAAATGCGCACCATTCCAGCCTACCCGCTTTTGCCGATAGAACACCGGGCCTGGAGAGCTGAGTTTTACCATGATGGCTAAGAACAAAAATAAGGGGGACAGCACAATAACCATGAGGAGCGAAATTACAAAATCCTCGATGGCTTTGATATAGAGATTAGAACCACTCATGGGCGTGCCATATAAGTCCACCATCTCAATTCCCAATACTTCGGAAACGCCATGGTTAATCAAGCGATAAGAAAACCAATCGGGCACAAAACGCACATTGGCAGTACTATTTTTTAAGCCCTCCATCAAATGGGGGATTTGCTGGTGGTTCTCCATCGCTAAAGCTAGCCAGATTTCATCAAAGGGCTCTTGTGCGATTGCTTGTAATTGCTCAAGATTGGGCGCTATCAAATACTGCTCCACCCGAAAACCAGATTGGGGTGAGCGAACAATGCGCTCTCGCAGTTCTGTTGCCGTCTTGCCAGCACCAATAATCACGACATGTTTTAAATTGAGTCCCCTCTTTCGCAGTTTGCCCAAGCACCATTGCGCAACATAGCGCGCCATCAAAATACCAATGAAAGAATAGAGAGCCCACATCACAATCCAGGCGCGCGAAAAAGCATCATTGGTTTTGGTAAACAACAAGCCTAAAGCTAGCAAGATCCAAGTTTTTGCAATGACAGTGCTAGCTGATTGAATCAGCTTGAAAAATCCTTCACTTCTCCAAGATCGATACAGCTGCTTATTGAGTAAAGTAAAAATCAAAGTGCCCACCAAGATTAAGGCAAGGTAACGCTGAAAATCAAGACTGACTTCACGCAGGGCCTCGTATTGATAAAAGGCGGCGATGCCCCCTACTATCAACACGGCTGTATCGACAACGCGGGCAATCGCCGAGGGCAGAAATTGAGAGTTGGGCATTAGTTAGTCAAAATTGACAGGTGAGTGTAGGGGCATGGTCATACGGATGCAGTCAACGATCGCAGATGTTGTAGCTGAAACTTCCAAGCCGAATCGCACATCTCCCATAAAGAGCGTTTTGCTTGCCAATGCAAGATCGATTGGGCCTTTGCGGCGCTCGCATAATATATGGGCAAGTCCCCTTCTCTACGAGGCCCCATCTGCACCGGAATAGTTTGGCCGCTGGCCTTTTCAAAAGTCTGGATCATCTCTAACACGCTATAGGGCTGACCCGTACCTAAATTGAGGGTATGCAAACCAGCCGATGTGTCTAAGAAGCGCAAAGCGGCAACATGTCCCTCTGCCAAATCCATGACATGAATATAGTCGCGCTCACCCGTACCATCTTTCGTGTCGTAATCATTACCAAATACGGTTAAAAAGGGTCTGTGTTTGGAGGCTACTTGATTGATATAAGGCATTAAATTATTGGGCTGATCATTGGGTAGCTCGCCAATGGTGTAGCTGGGATGCGCTCCAATGGGATTGAAATACCGTAAAGCAGCGATGGCCCAACGCTTATCTGAGATAGCCAAATCGGCCAGAATTTCTTCTACTTGTAATTTGGCGCGTCCATACGGATTGATGGGCTTGGTTGGATGCGCCTCATCATAGGGAAGATATAGAGGGACACCGTAGACGGTAGCGCTCGAGCTAAAAATCAGCTGATGAATACCGTGCCGCTGCATTACCTGCAGGAGCGTAATGGTGCCGCCCACATTATTATCAAAATACAACAGGGGATCTTGAACCGATTGGGCTACGGACTTTAAACCCGCAAAATGCATCACGGCAGTGATGGGGTGTTTTGAAAAAATAGAATCCAGCAAAGCGTGATCGCGTACGTCGCCTTCATAAAAGGGGATGGGCTGAGCGCACAGTAACTCCAGTTGCTTGGCAACGCTCGCTTGGCTGTTACACAGATTATCTAGGAGCACCACTTCTTGCCCATGCTCCTGCAAGACTGCGGCTACGTGACTTCCAATAAAACCCAGACCACCAGTAAGTAAGATCGACATGCGCCCATTCTACCTATATTACTCATGGTGATTTTTTGGTCCACCGATAAACCCGCGCAGTAAATATCCTTTAAAGGCCATCTAGCGGGGATTTTGGGCTCAATTGGTTTTTGTGCGAACAAGTCCTTTTCAGGCCGATTTTGCGTATTGTTCTAATAATGAGAATAATTTAGTTGCCAGAAATGATTTGCTGTGGCGTATTGTTGGATGCGTCAATGTGAGTGCCCATACCCAATAGCGCAATCAAGAAAAAGTAGTGCTCAAGGTATTCCCGTTCACTCACTTCGCCCACGAACCAAAAGCCCAACATTCCCAGGAGCAACCAAGGGGCAATATAAGCAATCCACCCCCTGAAAAAGGAGTGATCAACGGCGCCTGAGTACACCGGTGTGCCCAGTAGGCTTTGCAGACTAAAACTGCGCCCAAGCACCATCCCAATGGCGGCCCAGACGAGCAATAAACCGGGTAAACCCAAGCCTAAGGTGTAATCAATCCACGCGCTATGGGTCATGAGTACGAGAGAGTTGGGGTATTCAGCGCGCATGTAATGCCCGAATGCCAAGTGCGAGAGGCCATTTCCTAGAGGGTTTGCTTGAATGATCTGAACGCCCTTGATAAACCAGGAGACCCGCTCGTAAGTGCTACCGTGGAATAAAGAGCGTTTTGCTTGCCACTGCAAGATCAATTGAGCCTTGGCGGCGCTCGCATTAAATAGGCAAGTTGCCCTCCCTACAAGGACCCATCTGCATCGGGATAGTTTGACCAGTACGATCCTTGGTGGCGTAATCATTGCCAAAAATAGTTAAATGGGAAATCTCTCTCAAAGCCACCTTGACAACATATGGCATCCAATTAGTCACAAAGATACTTTTGCTTGATGAATTGAAATTAACTTGATCATGCTTTTTTGCTCGCTGTTGGTACGGCATCCATTGCAATAACTTTTAAAAAATGCACATCATTGGCTCCCTCAGGAGCTCATGTTAAAACTTGGTCTACCCAGCCCCTCAGACATCAATAAGGCAGTCATCAGGGCAATCAAGAAGCACAACATCTCGATAGGATGCTTGCTACTAACCTCTCCAACAGTGTAGAGCAGTACTAGCCCCAAGGAAAGCAGGCCAGTTGTTGTTTGAAATGCCCCGGGAGAACTTACCGAAATGCAAAAGGTAGCGATCAGTGCGCCGAGCATCAACAGTAAACCTGGGTACCCAAATGCCAGTGCAATTTCTACCCAAGCGCTATGAGTAGAAGGAATACGACCGCTGCCAGGATACTTATCCCTTAGCAATAACTGGAAGGGCTCACTTAAGACCCCCACCCCAAATGGATTTTGTGGCAAAAATACCGTTGTACCGACTGTAGCCCAGGCAACCCGCTCGTAGTTATTGATCTTAACAACATCACCCATTGCATTCTGGGGATAGCCCATCACATGAGAATTTTGCCAATGTGGATATTTTTCTATCTGAATGGCTATTTTAGTATCCTCCCACATAGAGGACCATCCTGAATTATGTGTGACTTGCGCCTTAGCAAACCACCCCAGCATGAGTGCAGAGCATCCAATAAGTAAAACGGCTAATAAAGTCCACTTAGTGGGGCGCACTCCAGCAAAGGATTGCTTGGCAAACTTCCATATCAAACTGAATACTGCCGCACAGAAAATAAGCACTGCCAGCCCAACGCCATTTCGCGCATCAAATATGAACACATAGGAATACAAAGCAAGCGCCGTACCAACAAGCCATAAGGCTCCTACCATCATGATTTGAAAAAACGTTGATCTTTTTGCGCTAT
>CAJARE010000286.1 GCA_903944255.1 uncultured beta proteobacterium | reverse complement strand
TAAGAATCCTAAAAACAGGAGTGTCGCGAAAGCGGCACTCCTGTTTGCTTTCATAGACTAATGACATGAGCCAAGAGAAATTAGATAAGTACTGGATCAACAACTACCGCATGGGCGGCTATCTGCTATTTGCCTGCGGCCTGATTAATCTTCGATACCAATGGGGCGAACCCGACATCATTTCTCGCAGCGCATTAATTTTTGGTCCAGGTGCGGCAATTCTTGGTGCAACGTTTAGCCCAGCACTCCTTAAAATTCTGGCTCGTCGCGAAGTAAAAGCACTGCTAGCTATTGCCGGTGTTGCGTTGATTGCATTTGCTTTTAGTAATTAAAAGCGGCGTTACTTCCTGAAGGATAGGTCTGCCTTTTTCATTTCGGTAGTTAAAATCCGAATTGCATTTGGTCCCATTCCGTGTAGCTCTTTTACTGCTGCAAGTGAAACCTTGCGTAGGTCAGCTAATTCAAATAAGCCATCATCAATCAGTGCACGTCGCGCAGGTGCAGCTAGGCCAATTTCACGCCAAGAGCCATCTAGTGATTCATAGCGATCCAGATCTGCGCTTCCATTGGTGACAACAATTTCAGATGCTTGTTTCTTTTCTTCACGGCGGGCAGCAGCAGCGCGCTTTATTTCAGCGGCTTCCATTTTGATTTTGGCTGCAGATTTCTTTGCCATATGTGAACTGTAACTTCTTACCTATATATGTGTGCGGGAGGCGGGACTTGAACCCGCACGTCCGAAGACACAGGTTCCTAAGACCTGCGTGTCTGCCATTTCACCACTCCCGCATGGTTTGAAACTTTCACTTCCAACCAAGAGGCAAGATTAGAGGTAAGAGGCAGTTTTACCAAAATGAGCACGATAGCCTTGCTTAGTGTCCACACAGATTGAGATCCTTGAAGAGGCGATTAAGGCTGCAATAGAAAGAGCCATAGCCTCAGGAGCCGTCAGTGGCAAAGCACCAGAGGCCATCAAATTAGATCGGCCAAAAGATCGAGACCACGGTGATTATGCATCCTCGATTGCTCTGCAATTGGCAAAACCTGCAGGCATGAATCCCCGCGATGTCGCTGTAATTATTGCAGAACAATTAAAAGGCGTTTCAGATATTTCAAAGGTGGATATTGCTGGTCCTGGATTTATTAACATCACCTTAAATCGTGCAAGCCAAGCTGTGCTTGTGCAAACAATTCTTAATGCAAAAAGTGATTTTGGAAAAGGTGCTGCACTAGCTGGTGTGAAGATTAACTTGGAGTTTATTAGCGCTAATCCAACTGGGCCATTGCACCTTGGACATACGCGTTGGGCTGCAGTAGGAGATTCTCTTGGTCGCGTGCTAACTGCCGCTGGTGCACAAGTAACACGTGAGTTCTACATTAATGATCGCGGAAACCAAATGGATCTCTTTGGTCAATCCGTTGAAGCTGTTGCACTTGGTAATGCCGTGCCCGAAAATGGTTACCAAGGGGATTACATTAAAGATTTAGCGCAAGAAGTTGTTGTGCAAAATTCAGAGATAAAAACTTTGCCTGAAGAAGAACGATTTATCGCATTTCGTGAAGCGGCATATAAATTGCAGTTAAAGGATCAACAACGAGTACTGGATACCTTTAATACACACTTTGATGTGTGGTTCTCAGAACGATCTTTACATGAGCAAGGCGCAGTTGAGCACGGCATGGAAAAGCTTCGGGCAAAGGGACATGTTTTTGATGTTGATGGCGCTGTGTGGCTTCGAACTACAGATTTTGGCGATGACAAAGATCGCGTAATGACCAAAAGTGATGGGTCACTCACCTACTTTGCCTCAGATACTGCCTATTACATTAATAAACGCGAGCGAGGCTTTGATATTTGTATTTACATGTTGG
>CAJARE010000285.1 GCA_903944255.1 uncultured beta proteobacterium | reverse complement strand
TTCTTAGCGACTGGACAGTTGGAATTGTATTTGACGAAATAGAAACTGAGGAGGAATTATAAAAGATGACAAATAATAACGCCGATTTGGCGACCATAGTGAGTGTATCAGGGGCGATGTTAAGCATTGCCAATATACAACCGATAGTGACTTTATTGGCTTCTCTGGTCGCCATAATTAGTGGAATTTTTGCCATCAGGTATTATATCAAAGCAACTAATAAGATAAAATGAAAGCGGAAGAAATTGAGCTTATCGAGGCAGAGGTTAAAGTAAGCCTAATGCCTGAAATTAAGAAAGCAGTTCCAGGCGTTTTGTCTTGGGTGCTTAGAGTCGTTTTCCCGAAATTGGAACGGAAAATTATTGATTTCGTGATTTCAATGGTTGAGCATTTTTTGAGCAAGAAATGAGTGCAGGGCAATTAACTACTAACTTCCATATTCGGGAGTTTAAATGCAAGGATGGGAGTAAAGTACCTGAAGCATTAGAGGCTAACGTGAGGCTACTGGCTGATCAGCTACAAGCGCTTCGGGACTTTATTGGTATTCCTATCACTTTAAATTCTGCCTATCGTACAGAGGCTTATAATGCCTCTATCGGGGGCAGTCCAAAAAGTCAGCACAAATTGGCAAAAGCTGCGGATTTGGTTACTTCAAAATATACTCCGAAACAATTAGCAGCAATCATAAAAAAGCTAATCAAATCAGGCAAAATGATGCAGGGCGGAATAGGGATTTATCCTTCCTTTGTTCATTACGATTGCCGGGGAACTGAGGCACGTTGGTAATAAATAAAATCATGGCAAAAAAAATCATCTCAAAACAAGGCACGTTACAAGTCAGGGACTTGGTGCGAGGCTTAATTATGGCAATACTAACTCCAGCGGTGTTAATCCTTCAGCAATCTTTGGAAGCTGGAATCTTAACCTTTAATTGGCATCAGATAGCGATGGCATCCGTTGCTGGTGGTTTTGCCTATCTCGTTAAAAATTTCTTTGAACCTACCAAGATAATCGAAAAGTTGTAATGACAAGCGCAGGAATAATTCTTGTGTTTTTTGGACTTTTACTAATCTACTACTATGCAAAAACAAGAGATAGTTAGACCATATTTGGAAAGATTCCCAGATCATGGGGATCTGACCTTGGCTAAAAAAATCTACAAAGAAAATCCATTGGTTTTTAAAGATGTCGAAGGAGTTCGCAGTAGTATTCGAGCAATAAAAGGGAAGATTAGTAATTACGCTAACAAAAGTTTATATCAGCCGAAAACATTCAATAGCAATCCTTATAAACTTCCAGAAAGCGAGGAGAAAGACAGAGTACCTTTCACTCTGCCGGTAGCGTGTAATAACATTTTACTGATCTCTGATCTACACATCCCTTATCATTCCATTGATGCCATTACTGCGGCGTTGGATTATGGCAAAAAAGAGAACATAAACACAATCCTAATCAATGGAGATCTGATTGATTTCTACGGATGCAGTCGCTTTGAAAAGGATCCTCGCAAAAGGTCAGTCAAGCATGAGTTTGATACTACTAAAGAGTTTTTAAGGATTCTGAGAGCATCCTTTCCTGATGCTATCATCTACTATAACAAGGGTAATCATTGTGTAAGGTATGAGCATTTTTTAATGGCTAAAGCGCCTGAGATATTTGATGATCCGTACTACTCGCTGGATGCAAGATTGGAACTCTCAAAGGTTTCTATTAATCTGATTGATGATAAAACAATTATCAGAGCAGGAAAACTAAGCATCCATCATGGACATTTGTTCTTTCGTGGATTTATGGCCCCGGTTAATTCAGCCAGGGGATTGTTCATGAAAGCCAAGCAATCCATGATCTGTTCCCACGTTCACAAAGTTAGTGAGCATAACGAAACTAACCTATCTGGGGAGTTGATTAGTTGCTGGAGTACCGGGTGCTTGTCCGAACTTTCTCCAGACTATAATCCACATTCCAATAATTACTCGCATGGATTTGCTCATATTAAAACCGATCCTTCCGGGAACTACTCAGTTAAAAACTACCGAATATTAAAGGGCAAAATACTTTGACAGATGATGAACGCATCCAACTATTAATGCAAGAAAAAAAACGCCTTGAAGCTGAACGTGCAAAAATAGTCAAAGAGTTAAGGATGTTGGTTACTAAAATATAAAGTTGTTCATTGGTAAAGTGTAAAGTCAGCTCTCCTCCTCAGCCAAAATATACATTTCAAAGGC
>CAJARE010000284.1 GCA_903944255.1 uncultured beta proteobacterium | reverse complement strand
GTTCAAGTCCTGGTGGGCCCACCAGAAAAGCAAACCCTCATCAGCAATGGTGGGGGTTTTGTCTTTTGAGGGTTACTTTAAGTAACGCTTGTTAAGATCATGTACCTATGCTAATATGCATGAAAATTCAATAAAAAATCATGCAAAAAGAGCCAGTAAAACCCTCCTTAAGTACTTCGCCTGAAGTACGCAATAGCGCATTGGGGAGACTTCGCTCGCACCTTAAGAGGGGTCATGTCTATAGAAGAGAGGATCTTTTAGGTGACTCCAATGCAGTTGATCGTCATTTAAAACAATTGGTTGATGCAGGTGATTTAGAAAAGCTTGCCCAAGGACTATATTACGCACCCAAATCATCTGTATTTGGTAGGGTGCCTCCGAAAGATAATGTGCTAGTAGAAGCTTTTTTAAAAGACGAGAACTTTTTGTTGCTCTCACCTAATAGCTACAACTCCTTGGGTCTAGGAACAACCCAGCTCTATAACAAGACTGTGGTGTACAACCATAAACGCCATGGCGTCTTTAAATTGGGTAATAGAAGTTTTGAATTTCGGGTAAAACCGCGCTTTCCAAAAAAGCTGGATAAAGAATTCTTATTGGTAGATCTATTGAATAATCTAGATTCGCTTGCCGAGAATAAAGATGATGTATTGGCTAAGGCAGAGAAGCAGTTAAATAAGTTTGAAACTACTAAATTGCAAAAAACAGTTAGTGCTTATGGGGCAGGAAGAACAAAGAAGCGGGTTTCATCTTGGTTGCGTGATACGCAGAGAGCGAGTACTTAGTGCTTTTGCATGAACATAAGGATTTCAAAGATCTGATTGCTGCTGTATCAGACAATATGGGTATTGATCCCACATTGGTTGAAAAGGATTATTGGATCATGCATTGCCTATGGGGATTGCAGCAACAAGGATTTACATTTGAACTGAAGGGTGGAACTTCATTATCCAAGGGGTTTGGACTCATTCATCGCTTTTCCGAAGATATTGATATCCGCATTAAGCCGCCAGTAGGCATGGATGTTAAGACTGGCAAAAATCAAGATAAAGAAGCGCACATAAAATCTCGATCTGATTTTTACGATTGGGTGGCCAGTGAACTAAAGATTCTTGGTATACAAGATGTTGTGCGAGATCATGCATTTGATGACTCAGAAAAAATGCGCAGTGGTGGGGTCCGCTTAAATTACCAATCAATAATGCCATCGTTGGATGGTTTAAAGGATGGTGTTTTATTAGAGTTAGGCTTTGACGATACGGCACCCAATCAGCCGGTAGATATTTCATCGTGGGCATACGATTATGCGATTAAGTACGTCAAAGACATTGATGACAATAGAGCCAAAAATATCTTGTGTTACTTACCTGAATATACTTTTGTGGAAAAACTGCAAACCATCTCTACGAAGTATCGCCAATACAAAGATGGCAAAGGATTTCCTAAGAACTTCCTAAGGCATTACTACGACGTATATTGCCTCTTGGATTGCTCATCAGTGTTGGAATTTATTAAGACTGATAGGTATCAGACTAGGAAGGTAGAGCGTTTTCCCAAGTCCGATAACTTAATCATTTCTCAAAATCCAGCTTTTCTTCTGAGTGGTTCGGAAGACCGAAAGTTGTTTGAATCAGAATATCAAAAAGTAGCTAGCCTATATTACAAAGGCCAGCCAAATTTTCCTGATCTATTAAATCGGATTAGTCAGCATCTAAAGGTTTTGTAGGTAAATCCATTTTGGAGCAACGAAGTGTTAGATGGTTGCTCCAAAATTCCTTTGGTTTCGTAAACCAAAGACCGAGAGACCGCTTTTTTTAAATCCCTGAATTTGCTTGCATATTTGCTTACACACCGACACTGACCACCCGCAGAGCCCCTTTTATATGGGTCTATCCTGGGCTTCTGCTCTCATAAACGGAGTACCTAAAGTTACCCTAAAAGTTTCAAAAAGCTAGCTTTTGAGATAAAAGGTCAGTTTTACTCATTTGAGTGTTACCTTAAGTAACGCTGGGCATGCTACTTATATCT
>CAJARE010000283.1 GCA_903944255.1 uncultured beta proteobacterium | reverse complement strand
TATTTTTTGTAATGTGGAATACAGAATCACTGCTTGAAATGGAATGACTTGATGAATGGTGCACTGCATTTTATGCAGGGAAATGCCTTTTCATATTATGAAATTTGTTTCAGCTGGATTACGCTGTTTTTGGACGAATACTAGAAGAAACCTTGAAAGTAGTCAGGATGATCATGCATTGGAAAAGAGCAATGCCTAAAAACAAAACTCTTGGTAAATCTGCATCCATCAAGAAACCAAAGATAAATGGTCCTACTGCTGCCCCAAGATCGATCCCAGAATACACAACTCCATACACCCTACCCGAAACACCCTGTGGAGTGGCTGACTTAATTAAAAGATCACGAGAAGGTCCAACAAGACCATAGCCCAGTCCAATGACAATAAATAAAACGGGGATCACACTGGAAGAAATCCAACCGGTTGCAATCAGCAAACTCATCAGAACGCTGACTGATAAGCAGCTGGTGACGATGCGTTCGGGTGCCTGTATCTTTGCAGCCAAATATCCACCTAATAAAACTCCTACAGCACTACCCAAAGCTAATAAAGTAATAAAGTAACTGCTGACACTAATTGCGATGTCATAAATTGCATTGAGTGCACTCGGTGCGAAAGACTGCAAGCTAGAAGTTGCAGCCATACTAAAGAAAAAGAAAAGCCAACAAAACCAAACAGCTGGTAATTTCAAGAAGGCAAAGGTACTAGCAGGCATGCTACCAGGGTTAGCAGCCTGAGCACTTGCATGACTTTCTGCACGTCGCGCCTGAACATCATCAATGAGATTATTGCGATTCCAATACAGAATTAACAGAATAATCACTTGCAATAAAGCAGCAGATAAAAAGGCAATACGCCAATCGGAAAGTTGTGCGATACCCACCATAAATGCTGGGGCAGACGCCCATCCTAGGTAACCCGTCACGCCATGCATTGAATAGGCATAGGGCAAATTAGGTGGAGAAACTTTATGGTTAATTAATGTGTAATCCACTGGATGGAATATTCCATTTCCACAACCAGCAATCACAGCGCCCAAGATGAGCATCAAATAACCATTGCTTTGGGAGTAAGTAAGCGCTGCCAGTGCAAGCAGGCCAACGCCCATAAATAGAACTGGTCTAGCCCCGATCCGATCAACCAGAAAGCCTGAGGCTGCCTGTACACCACAGGAAACTATAAAGAATACTGACATCAGCAAGCCTAGTTCGGCATAACTTAATGCAAATGCATCCTTGAGCCATGGAAACATGGGCGGAAGAATTAAATGAAAGAAATGAGAGCTACCGTGAGCCAGGCTAATGAGAGCAATCACCCGGACATCACTGTAGCGCCTGATTTGAGCAACAGTCATGTTCCGAGTTTACTAGTGCAGGAAAAATCCTGCTTATTTGCTGCAGTGCTTCTAAAGCTTAGTGAACTTGACGAGTAAAACTAAACTCACCTTTTTTATCTACATCCACTGGGACTACGTCCTTAGGTCCGAAGGTGCCTTCTAGAATCATCTTAGAGACTGGGTTCTCAATATGCTGCTGAATGGCACGCTTGAGCGGTCTCGCTCCATAGATGGGATCAAAACCTACCTCGGCAATCTTATTTAAAGCTGCATCGCTGACTTCAAGCTGCATATCAACTTTTGCCAAACGATCCGATAGGTTCTTGAGCAGGATCTTGGCAATATTAGCAATATTAGCCTTATCCAAACCATGAAACACCACAATCTCATCAATCCGGTTTAAAAACTCTGGACGGAAATGACTCTTCAGCTCTTCAAATACAGCCTCTTTGATCTCTGATTGCTTCTTGTCAGTCATAGATTGAATTAAGTGTGAGCCGATATTACTGGTCATCACAATCACAGTATTCTTAAAGTCAACCGTGCGCCCTTGACCATCAGTCAAGCGGCCATCATCCAATACTTGAAGCAACACATTAAATACATCTGGATGGGCTTTCTCAATTTCATCAAACAAAATCACACTATAGGGATGACGACGAACTTTTTCAGTGAGATATCCGCCTTCTTCATAGCCAACATAACCAGGAGGCGCGCCAAGCAAGCGAGCCACACTGTGTTTTTCCATGAACTCACTCATATCAATTCGAATGAGATGATCCTCGCTATCAAATAAGAATCCAGCCAATGCTTTACAGAGTTCAGTTTTACCTACACCAGTAGGGCCCAAGAATAAGAATGAGCCATAAGGGCGATTCTCTTCAGACAAACCAGCGCGTGAGCGACGAATCGCATCCGATACCGCACGAATTGCTTCTTCTTGACCTACCACGCGCTTATGTAGCAACTCTTCCATCTTTAAAAGTTTGTCGCGCTCACCTTGCAACATCTTTGATACAGGAATACCTGTCGCCCGAGAAACAACTTCTGCAATTTCTTCTGCGCCAACTTGTGTGCGCAAAAGTTTATTTTTAACAACCCCATCTTTATCGCCTTTAGCTTCAGCTGCTGCTGCAGACTTTAGCTTAGCCTCTAACTCTGGTAATTTGCCGTACTGAAGCTCAGCAACCTTTTCTAATTTGCCTTCACGCTGCAACTTAGAAATATCCGCTTTTACTTTTTCAATCTCTTCCTTCAAATTAGCGGCCCCTAAGACGGCGCCCTTCTCTGCCTTCCAGATCTCCTCTAAATCGGCATACTCGGCACCAAGGCGCTGAATTTCTTCCTCAATTAAGGCAAGGCGCTTTTGAGAAGCCTCGTCTTTTTCTTTCTTGACCGCTTCACGCTCAATCTTTAGCTGAATTAAACGACGGTCTAATTTGTCCATCACCTCAGGCTTCGAGTCAATTTCCATCCGAATACGTGAGCCTGCTTCATCAATCAGGTCAATAGCTTTATCAGGCAGAAAGCGATCAGTAATATAACGGTGAGATAACTCAGCAGCTGCAACGATAGCTGGGTCAGTAATTTCAATTCCATGATGTAACTCATAACGCTCTTGCAAACCACGCAAAATAGCAATCGTTGCCTCAACACTTGGCTCTTCGACCATCACTTTTTGGAAACGGCGCTCCAAAGCAGGATCTTTCTCGATATATTTACGGTACTCATCAAGCGTGGTTGCGCCGATGCAATGCAATTCACCGCGCGCTAAGGCTGGCTTGAGCATATTGCCGGCATCCATAGCACCATCACCTTTACCAGCGCCCACCATGGTATGAATCTCATCGATAAAGATAATAGTTTGGCCTTCGTCCTTAGCTACATCACTGAGCACTGCTTTTAATCGCTCTTCAAACTCACCGCGATATTTAGCACCCGCTAAGAGCAAAGCCATATCTAAGACCAGAACCCGTTTATCTTTTAATGTCTCTGGAACTTCACCGTTCACGATGCGTTGTGCTAATCCCTCAACAATGGCGGTCTTACCTACGCCAGGCTCACCAATCAACACCGGATTATTCTTACCGCGACGTTGCAAAATCTGAATAGTGCGACGAATCTCATCATCACGTCCAATAACCGGATCTAATTTACCCGCACGAGCGCGCTCTGTTAAATCGACTGTATATTTTTTTAAGGCCTCGCGTTGACCTTCAGCATCTGCACTATTCACTGATTCTCCTCCGCGTACTAAATCAATAGCCGCCTCTAACGATTTACGATTTAAACCATTCTCGCGAGCTACTTTTCCCAGCTCACCTTTATCATCCGCTACGACCAACAAAAATAGTTCGCCGGCAATAAATTGATCATTGCGTTTATTAGCCTCTTTTTCGCAGAGATTGAGCCAGTTACTTAAATCTCTGCCAACCTGAACTTCACCACTAGTTCCCTGTACTTCAGGTAAGTTGCTAATGATTTTTTCCGCACCCTTTTCCAGGCCAGGGACATTAACGCCAGCTCTGGTGAGCAAACTCTTAGCGCCTCCATCGGAATCACGCAACATCGCTAGCAGCAGATGAGCTGGCTCAATATATTGATTATCTTTGGCTAAAGCGAGACTCTGGGCCTCGCTCAGAGCTTCTTGAAATTTGGTTGTTAATTTATCTATTCTCATTTTTGGTTCCCCATCTACTCCATGAATATCTATCTATAGAATATAAGGGCAATATTGCCAATTTCAAGCTTTTCTAAGGCCTTTTTAACGCTCATTTTTACTATTTTGACCTGGCTCGTTTACCTACTCAAATGCTCGGATGGCAGCTTCTATGCGGGTATCACCAACCGACTTGAACATCGGCTGGAGGCCCATAACTCAGGGCAAGGTGCACGTTATACGAGGTCGCGCAGACCTGTCATCCTTTTGGCCACCCAAGCCCATCCCGATAGATCTGAGGCGTCTAAGGCTGAAGCGAAATTAAAGCAATTGCCACGATCTAAAAAATTAGCTTTTTTTAAGCTTTAAGAAAGTTACTTCTTTTCCCAACGCGACATGGCAGTCTCGTCAGTCACTCTGGCATCTACCCAACGACCACCCTCAGGGGTATCTTCTTTTTTCCAGAATGGGGCTGCCGTTTTGAGATAGTCCATGATGAACTCACAAGCAGCAAAAGCTTCGCCTCTATGAGCGCTAGTGACTACAACCATCACAATCTGATCTTCCGGCAGTAACAGACCCACACGATGAATCACCAGGCTCTGATAAATATCCCAACGGGCTTTAGCCTGATCCAAAATATCTTGTAAGGCCTTCTCAGTCATGCCTGGGTAATGCTCCAGGGTCATCCCTTTTACTGAGCTGCCATCATTCATATCGCGCACAGTACCTAAAAAAGTCACTACAGCGCCAACTCTGGGATCGCCTTTGCGTAGCGCTGCTATTTCTGTACTGAGATTGAAATCACCCTCTTGTATCCGAATAGGCACCTTAACCTCCCGTCACAGGCGGAAAGAAGGCCACTTCAGCACCTTCCTGCAAGGGCGTGCTGGGATCCACCATTTGATGATTTAATGCACAGCGTAGAGATTTACCATTCGCTAACACTTCAGCCCAGACGCCGCCTCTTTCGAATAAATGGATTCGTAAATCAGCAATCGTTTTGACAGAAGAGGGAATGGTGATTTTTTCTTCCGACACTTTCAGTGCCTCACGTAAGGAAGCGAAAAATTTCAGTTCGAGTTTCATGGGGTAATCGTAAACCGATTAAGTCAACAAAGCATCAAAAGGAATGTATTTGACAAGGTCGCCAGCATGGATAGCTTGTCCTGGTGGGCAGTCCACTAAACCGTCCCCCCAAGATGCACTAGTGAGCACTCCAGAACTCTGATTAGGGAATAAGTCTAATCCGCCCTGTTGATTGATTTTGACCCGCAAAAACTCATTACGTCGATCTGCTTTTAGCCAATCAAAGTCTGCCCGCATCATATAAGGTGGAATCAACTTCGTTTCTCGTCCTTGTAGCTTCAAAATAAAAGGGCGAACAAATAATAGGAAAGTAACGAAGCTTGAAACAGGATTACCAGGCAGACCAATAAACCAAGCCTCTCCATCTTTTGGATTCTCAGATTTACGCACTGCTCCAAATGCCAAGGGCTTTCCAGGTTTAATCGCAATTTGCCAAAGATCAAGTCGCCCCTCTGCAGTAACTGCAGGCTTGATATGGTCCTCTTCACCTACAGAGACACCACCCGAAGTCAGAATGAGATCGTGATCTTTACTTGCCTTACGCAGAGCATCACGCGTAGCATCCAATCGATCAGGCACGATACCTAAATCCGTTGCATCACACCCTAGGGATCTTAAGCAGGCTAATAAAGTATCGCGGTTAGAGTTATAGATACCACCCGGCTTTAATGGTTGACCAGGCAAAGCCAATTCATCGCCAGTGAAGAAGGCAGCCACCTTCACTCGACGTTTCACATTCAAATGAGTCAAACCAGCAGAAGCAGCCACACCAAGCTCTTGAGGACGTAAAAATGTGCCAGCACTTAAGGCGAGCTTACCTGCACTTAAATCCTCGCCTTGACGACGAATCCATTGGCCTGCTTGGGGGACAACATTTACCTGCACATGATCAGGCGATCCTTCGTTAATGGCACAGTCTTCTTGCATAACCACCGCATCAGCACCTGGAGGGACTGGAGCTCCTGTAAAAATTCTGGCGGCGCTACCTGGTTCTAGTTGCACCCCCATTGATCCAGCCGGAATACGCTGGGCAATTGTAAGAGTTTGCCCTGGAGTGGCAGTGTCAGCGCAACGGACTGCATAGCCATCCATAGAAGTGTTATCTAATGGTGGAACGTCTACAAGACTGTTGACACTTTCAGCAAGCACTCGCCCAAGCGCAGCTTGCATAGCTACCACTTCACTGTCGCTAACTGATTGGGCATGAGAGAGTAAATGATCTAATGCCTGCTGCGCGGTCAACATGGGAGGCTTATTCGTCATGATTGAGTTAAGCGAGATGTGAAGTAATGAAGGCTTTGACCTGATTCACATCAGCATCAATATTTTCTACGCGTTGGGGCTTAGATTTGATGTCCTTAAATGCAGCAGGACATTCAGCTGGCCGACCCAAAGCTTCTTGAATAGTTTCTTCAAACTTAATTGGTAGGGCAGTCTCGAGTACTAGCATTGGTATTCCTGCTTGCAAATGCTCTCTCGCAACCTTGACGCCATCAGCAGTATGAGTATCAATCATAACGCCGTAGCGTTTTTCAATATCACGGATGGTCTCTAAACGGTTTACATGGGTACTTCGGCCCGACTGAAAGCCATACTTTCCAATTTCTTGAAAGATAATGTCCTTAGAAATATCGAAGCCACCAGTCTCATCTACCTGCTTAAACATGCCTGCAGTTGCCTTACCGTCTTGACTCATTAAGTCAAATACAAAACGTTCAAAGTTACTGGCCTTTGAAATATCCATTGAAGGACTAGAGGTATGCAATGTTTCGGATGACTTACGCGCACGATAAACACCCGTACGAAAGAACTCATCAAGAACATCATTCTCATTCGTTGCGACTACCAAATGTGCAATAGGAAGACCCATCATACGAGCGATATGCCCCGCGCAAACATTGCCAAAGTTCCCGGAGGGCACTGTGAAGGATACTTTTTCTGAGCTAGATTTGGTCGCCAATAAATAACCCTGGAAGTAATACACCACCTGTGCGACCACGCGCCCCCAGTTAATCGAGTTCACTGTACCAATTTGATTCTTAGCCTTGAAAGCATGGTCATTACTAACCGCCTTCACAATATCCTGGCAATCATCAAATACACCAGCTACTGCCAAGTTAAAAATATTAGGGTCTTGTAAGGAGTACATCTGTGCAGATTGAAAAGAACTCATCTTGCCGCGGGGCGAAAGCATAAATACCTTGACACCCTCTTTACCGCGCATAGCATATTCAGCAGCGCTGCCAGTGTCGCCAGAAGTGGCTCCTAAGATATTGAGCTGCTGATCTTTTTTCTTGAGAACGTATTCAAAAAGATTGCCTAACAATTGCATAGCCATATCTTTAAAAGCTAAAGTCGGACCATTCGATAGACTTAAAAGACCAATACGAGTGCCTTGTTCCTCACCTAACCAATGTAAAGGGGTAATATCTTTGGCGTTATCTTGTGAACGACCATTGCAATAAACTTCTGAGGTGTAAGTCTTCCGTAATAGAGCGCGCAAATCCTGCTCTGGAATATCGTCACAATACAAACTTAGGACCTCATAGGCTAAGTCAGCATAGGATAAGCCCCGCCATGAATCCAATTGAGCTGCAGTTACTTGGGGATATTGTGTCGGCAAATACAGGCCGCCATCTGGCGCTAATCCACCTAAAAGAATCTCTAAAAAAGATTGTTGTGGACTATTGCCACGGGTTGATTGGTAACGCATCTATTTTAATTAAGACAGATTTTCTAAGCGGATCTTCACCACTTCGCCAGCAACCGTTTTCAGATTCTGAATTTCTTTAATGGCAGCGATCATATTTTTCTCTTTGGTCTCATGTGTTAGAGCAACCAAATCTGTTTGACTTTCACCTTCATCCGCCTCTTTTTGTAAAAGCGCATCAATTGAGACACTGTGGGCAGCCAAAATCTTTGTGATATCTGCCAGAACGCCAGCTTGATCAGCAACACGCAAACGTAAGTAGTAACTCGTAGTAATCTCACCAATCGGTAATACTGGAGTGTCCTGAACTGCACCTGGCTGAAACGCCAGATATGGGACACGATGCATTGCATCTGCACTGAGTAAGCGTGTGATATCTACCAAATCCGCAATTACAGCAGAAGCTGTTGGCTCAGAGCCAGCGCCCTTGCCATAATATAAAGTCGTACCCACCGCATCACCAAAAACTTGCACTGCATTCATGGCGCCTTCGACATTAGCGATCAAGCGCTTAATGGGAATTAATGTTGGGTGAACTCGTAACTCGACTCCGATTGACGTTTTTTTAGCAATGCCGAGTAGCTTAATGCGATAACCCAATTGCTCAGCATAACGTATATCAATTGCAGCAAGCTTAGTGATGCCCTCTACATGAGCTTTATCAAACTGCATCGGAATACCGAAGGCAATGGCACTCATGATGGTTGCTTTATGGGCAGCATCAATACCCTCAATATCAAAAGTAGGGTCTGCTTCAGCGTAACCCAAGCGTTGCGCTTCTTTGAGTGCGGTCTCAAAGTTCAAACCTTTATCACGCATCTCAGTCAGAATAAAATTCGTTGTGCCATTGATAATCCCGGCAATCCATTCAATTCGATTTGCAGTAAGTCCTTCACGCAAAGCCTTAATGATTGGGATACCGCCAGCAACAGCTGCTTCAAAAGCAACCATCACACCCCTAGCATGTGCCGCTTTAAATATCTCGTTACCATGCACAGCAATTAAGGCTTTATTAGCAGTCACCACATGTTTACCAGCAGCAATTGCCTCAAGCACTAAATCCTTGGCAATCCCATAGCCACCAATCAACTCAACCACGATGTCAATCTCAGGATTATTAATCACTGCGCGAGCATCATTCACAATCTGTGCACGGTCTTTAACAATTTCTTTAGCACGTTCTACATTAAGATCTGCGACGGTATTAATGTGAATACCCCGACCAGCGCGACGTTGAATTTCATCTTGATTGCGTTCGAGAACAGTGAACACTCCACCACCAACGGTGCCAATACCTAATAGACCTACTTGAATCGGTTTCATGATGCCTTTACTACGGTTGAAGAAGCCTTGCGGCCATGCTTATTACGATAACGCTCAAGGAAACGCGCAAGGCGACCAATCGCCTCTTTAAGAACATCCTCATGAGGCAAGAACACTACACGGAAGTGATCTGG
>CAJARE010000282.1 GCA_903944255.1 uncultured beta proteobacterium | reverse complement strand
GCTTGCTGCACATATCCTAAGTGATCGTGCCAAGGTAGTTAAAACCAATTTACGTTTGTGCTTTCCTCATTTGAGTGAAACAGAAATTGATGCCTTAGCGCTTGAACATTGGAAATTATTTGGCCGTAGTGTCATCGAGCGTAGCCGAGTATGGCTTGGCACTAGCAATCAAATACTGTCATTTGTACATCTTGAATCTGCTGTTCCACTAGGTGATCGCAAACCTCGGATTCTAGTGAATCCACACTTTGTTGGTCTTGAGGGAGGCTTCATGGCACTCTCTGCATTGGGCATGAAGAATGACTGGCCACGCGGAGCAGGCCTCTACCAAAAAATGAAGAACCCTTTCTTCAATCAAAAAATGGTGGAGTGGCGTGATCGCTTTGGCGCCAAATCCATTGAACGACAAAGTCGTCTACGCGATCTCATTCGCGAAACTCGCGCTGGAAATTTTGTCGTGATTGCGCCCGATATTGATTTAGGGCCACGCGACTCCATCTTTGTCCCCTTCTTTGGAATCCCCACTAGTACGGTGACCTCTGTCTCTCGTCTTGCACAATTGAGCGGTGCTGAAGTTTGCCTCATGACCACTTTGCTAAATACTAAAAAGACTGGCTATATCTGCACTATTTCTCCGCCACTTCCAGATTTTCCCAGTGACGATCCAGAGAAAGATACTGCGCGCCTAAATCTTTGGATCGAAGAACTTGTTCGTCAAAGACCAGCAGAGTACTATTGGGTACATAAACGTTTTAAACATAGACCACCTGGTGAACCCAGTCTTTATCAGTAAATGGAATTGATTTGAATACTACTTCTGCCATCAGACGCAAACTCCGCTTCACCAAAATGCATGGTGCTGGCAATGATTTCATTGTGCTCAATGGAATCGATCAAGATCTCAGTGATATCACTCGCGAGCAATGGCAAGCCTTGGCGCATCGTCAATTTGGTATCGGCGCCGATCAAATTCTGCTGGTAGAGAAAGCTACTCGTCCAGATGCTGACTTTCGCTATCGGATTTTTAATGCTGACGGTGGCGAAGTAGAGCAATGCGGCAATGGCTCACGCTGCTTTGTCCGCTATGTACTTGATCATGGTCTATCCACTAAAAATCCTCTTCGGGTGGAAGTAGCACACACTATTCTGACTCTTACATCTCAACCCGATGATCAAGTTGAAGTCGATATGGGTGCACCGATTTTTGAACCTGCTCTTGTTCCCTTTAATCCTGAGGGATTAGCTAGTTTGCAAGAATTTCATGAGATGCTGTACGCTCTTGCTCTCAATGCGCCTGCAGAACATGATGACTGGGTCGCCGTTCTGTCGATGGGAAATCCCCATGCTGTCCAAGTGGTAGGGGATGTCGATAGCGCACCTGTTTTAGAAGAGGGCCCTGCCATTGAAAATCATCCTGCTTTTCCAAATAAGGTGAATGCAGGATATATGCAAATCATCAACCGCAATGCAATTAAATTGCGCGTATTTGAACGTGGTGCAGGAGAAACCTTAGCTTGTGGCACCGGCGCTTGCGCAGCAGTGGTTTCAGGAATTCGTAGAGCCTTACTCGATTCACCAGTAACAGTGCACACTCGGGGGGGAGATTTACAAATCGCCTGGGGTGGAATGGTTGATGATGTAGCACAGCCAGTGATCATGACTGGTCCTGCGACAACTGTGTTCGAGGGTGAAACAGAAATCTAAACAGTACTTTTGTTTAGATGCCGTACTGCTCTCGATAGGCTTTAACTGCTGGTAGATAGGCTGTCAACTCCGTATCGCTTGAGGCAGTTAAAAAAGACATTAAGTCCGCCAAGTTCGCAATTGCAATCACGGGCAAACCAAACTCTTGCTCAACTGCCTGTACCGCAGACTGATCACCAACCTCAGTTGCATTGCCAGAGCGCTCCATGCGATCCAAAGCAATCAGAACGGCCGCAGGCTCTGCCCCTGCCCCACGAATGAGGTCAACAGATTCACGCACAGAAGTTCCAGCGGAAATGACATCATCAATAATCACTACTTTGCCCTTAACGGGGGCGCCAATCAGTGAACCACCTTCACCATGATCTTTGGCTTCTTTGCGGTTGTAGGCGAAGGGCACATTGATGCCATCATCTGCCAATGCAATCACTGTAGCCGCTGCCAAAGTGATTCCCTTGTAGGCAGGCCCATATAGCATATCGAATCCAATCTTAGATTCTTCTAAGGCATTGGCGTAGTAACGACCTAAGGCGCTTAATCGGGCGCCATCGTTAAAACCACCGGCGTTAAAGAAATAAGGTGAAAGTCGTCCCGCTTTGGTTTTAAACTCCCCAAACGACAAAACCTTT
>CAJARE010000281.1 GCA_903944255.1 uncultured beta proteobacterium | reverse complement strand
TAATACCAATGAAGGTGCAATGAAAGCTGCAGTGCAAGCTGCTATCGAAATGGAAAAAAAGCCAGGCATTTTAGGAATCTCCATTTTAGCTGGCTTTAGCCTAGCTGACTTTCATGATGCGGGTATGTCTGTGATCGTGATTGGCGATCAAAATTATTCTGATTACGATGTTATTCAAAATCAAGTTGCCGATCAGCTTCAGGCCATGATTCTGTCTCAAGCAGATGGCTTTATTTATGAGAGTATTCCCATTGAGCGAGCACTCAATACAGCACGTGAACTTGCACAATTGACAACACCTGGACCCGTTTTACTGCTAGATCACAGTGATAACGTGATGTCGGGTGGGCCTTGCGATACAACTGATATTTTGGAAGCTGCCCTTCTATTTGGCCTTACTAATATTGCAGCTGGCCCTATCGCCGACCCAGAGACAGTACAAAAGCTCATTCATATCGGTCTCAACAAGCCCATAGATGTTGAGCTTGGAAATAAATCGGGTTGGACTTACCGTGGTGCGCGCAAACAACCCTTAAAGCTAAGCGGCGTTGTTAAAGCGATTGCTGATGGCAAGATTAAAGTCACTGGCCCCATATTTACAGGATCGATCTTGAACATGGGGCCCAGCATCTTATTTGAAACAAATGAGGCCCAAATTGTGATTAGCTCAGAACGGGTTGAACCTTATGATATTGCTGTCATGACTAGCTTAGGCATTGAGTTGCAATCTAAAACCTATGTACTGCTCAAGTCCAGAATGTATTGCCGTCCTGTTTTTTTTCCATTTAGCAAAGGCTTTGTTGAGTGCGATTCTGATCAAGGCGGGCCCACCAGCTCAAATTACGATTGGTTTGATATTAAGTACATTAGGCGCCCAATTTATCCACTAGATGTGAAAAATCTAGCTTAATTTATACAGTATTGAACATGCTATCTATATTCAGCTTCAGTGAATTTATTGCTCTGATCTTTTTTTGTGCGGCGATGACCTTCTCCCCTGGTCCAAACACCATGCTCACAACTGCCATCGCAACGAACGAGGGATTACGACGCACACTCCCCTTTGCCTGTGCCGTCCCATTTGGATGGCTAATGATTATGCTTGCCTGTGGTTTTGGTATAGGCGCTTTAGTCGCAGAAATCCCCAGCATTCGTCTTGGAATCAAAATATTGGGTTGCGCCTATTTAATTTGGTTGGCCCTAAAGCTTTGTAAAAGTAAGCAGCTTCATGAAGTCAATCCTACTAGGCTAAACATGGGATTCACCAAAGGCGTATTCATTCAATTTCTGAATATCAAAGTCTGGTTGTTGGCGATTACCATTATGGGCTCTTGGATTATTTATGCAGAAGGGCAGCCCAGTACAAACCCAGACGAACGCCTGATGTTGGCCTGCGCGGTAGTCATGTTCTTTGCGTTTGTTAGCAATATGAGCTACGCCCTAGCCGGAGCTCTGTTCAAGACCTGGCTGGGAACAGGCAAACGTCTTATCGTTTTTAATTACTTCTTGGCTACATTATTAGTCGCTACTGCTATTTGGACTTTAAGTATTTAACTGACTAGGTATTTAATTTAAAGTGGCATGCAACAAAGTGCCCGGACGAAGTCTCTTCTAATTTAGGCTCTTCTACCTTGCAACGCTCTTGGGCATAAATGCAGCGGGTATGGAAATGACAGCCGCTTGGGCGATTGATTGGACTTGGAACATCTCCGCCCAGCACAATTTGCTTGCGTTGATGCTTAGGGTCAGGAATAGGCACCGCCGAGAGCAAGGCTTCTGTATAGGGATGAGATGGGTGATTAAACAGCTCTGCTGTATCTGCTAGCTCAACAATGCGCCCTAAATACATCACTGCAATGCGATGGCTAATGTGCTTTACAACGGCTAAGTCATGCGCAATAAATAGATAAGATACGCCGAATTCTTTTTGTAAATCACCCAGAAGATTAATCACTTGAGCCTGAACTGATACATCCAGGGCAGACACTGGCTCATCACACATGATGAGCTTAGGTCTTACTGATAGGGCTCTAGCTATTCCCAAACGTTGGCGTTGTCCACCTGAAAATTCATGGGGGTAACGTAACATTTGATCGGGGCGCAAACCGACCAAGGCAAAAAGTTCACGTACC
>CAJARE010000280.1 GCA_903944255.1 uncultured beta proteobacterium | reverse complement strand
GCGATACTCAGCTTTAGCGCTGCTGGACTCTGCCTCTCTTTTTTGCAATTCAGCCAACGCAATAACATCTTCCTTATAAAGAATTCGGGCTCGATTAGATGCTTGGTCCGCCAATTGGCTGGCGCTTTTAGCTTTCAAATATGCTAATTGAGATTGGGTTAATTCAGTCGAGGTGATTTTTGCCAAAATATCACCCTGTTTCACCATTTGGCCAGGTACGGCCAAAATCTCAGAAACTCTACCTGTGACATTTGCACCAATGCGAGATAAATTCAGTTCATTGAAATCAATTCGACCCGACGCCCTAAGCTCTTCCACAAATGGCAGGACTTTTACTGTCCCATCTTCAATCATTTTGCGTAGATCTTCATTGACTACCACCACGTTAGGATCCTGCACCAATTTAACAGTCGGACTTCTATCAAAAACGTTGAAGTAATTGAGGATAATCAGAAACAAGCAAAGCCAAGGTAAATAGAAAAAACCTTTCCTCAGCAAAGGCGGAAACCGATCGTAGCGTTCAGCTAGCCAAGGGGTGTTACTTGTAAACCAATGATGAGTCAATTCATACAGTTGATTCTGATAGGTCACTATTTTCTTGGGCCAATCCTTGCTAAAAGACTTTGCATAGGCAATGCCCAAAGCAAACCATTCTTTTAACTGACTCATCAATGTTATGACTTGTTGCTTCATTACTTACCACCCTCTATCTTGGCTAACCACTCTGGATTAGCCCTTAATCGCTGAATTTCAGTGACGACTGTTGCCAAATCAAATCTCGCTTTAATTAAATCGTTACGCGCAGCACGAAATGTTCTTTGCGCATCTAAATATTCAAGCATGCCGCGTTCGCCATAGCGATAAGAAACTTCTGCGATCCGTCTTGCGCTAAAAGCCAATTCAACAACCTCTTGGTCCAATACTTTCACTTGGTAACTTGCAATCTGATAAAGCTTATATGCCGTCTCTAACTGCTGCTCTAAGCTTTGACTTTGAGCATTGAGTTGATTTTTTGCCTTTGACGCATTGGCCTCAGCTTCGGCAACTTGTCCGCTTTTAAAATCCCAGATGGGAATACTGACAACCAAGCCATACAGCCGATCCGTAAAATTCGGATCGTTATATTGGGAAGCTTTAAAAGATAAACGGGGTAATCGAGAATTCTTTTCAAAACTGAGTTTTGACTCGCTAGCCTCTACTTCAGCTCTGGCCTTTTGCATATCTGGGCTTTGAGACTGAATTTCAGTTAACAAAATATTTAATGGCGGCAAGATCTCAATCTTGGGTTGCTCAGCTAGCACCGTGTAATCCGATGGCAAGTTATGCCCAACCGCCTGTCTTAATTGACTCCGTGCCTGATCAATTCTGAGCTTACTAGATTCTTGGGCGATTTGAGCATTTAAGTACTCAGTCTGTACACGAATTAACTCAAAGCGTGCCGTCTCTCCAACGTCATAGCGCATCTGCATCCGATCTCGAATTTGCTTCGTTAAACCTAAATCTTCTTCAGCAGCTCTAAACTCAGCTTCACGACGCATTAATTCATAAAAACGTTGTTGTACCCTTGAAATGGTTTCAATTTCGAATGCAATTCGAGTGGCTTCAGCAGCACGAAGATTAGCCTCAGCAGCATTGACTCTTGGATAGCGTGTATAGGGCATATCCAATGGTTGGGTTACCGCCCAAGAAGAGACATTGCCTACTGTCAATGATCCAGTCGCTGATCGTTGCTGTCCAGTGCTAGCCTCAAATTCAGGATTAGGAATTGCTCTAGCGATAGATAACTGACCCCTGATAGCCCTTGCCTGGTCTCTGGCTGCTAAAACTTGAGGGCTAGATTCCAATGCAATACTGATCAGATCATGAAGTGGATAAGTTTTTTGAGTTTGGGCCAAAACGTTTGTTGTCAAACAAACGCAAAGGCATAAATACATTACTAGACTAATGAGTGTCTTGTAATGAAGTGCGTGCTTCCATATCATCATCAAAGAAAAATGGGGGTTTAAATAAATAGTCAAAATAAGGAAGGGTTCAAAGTTAAGCCATCTCTTGAAAAGAATAAATGGTCTTGCCTTAATTTATTAGCGATATACCGAGCTTAATAGTCGTAATGGCGATATATGGACTCATTGATGGGCAGGCTACACCCGACTCTCTCATCCAATTAGATCACACTAAAGCGCTCAACTAACGATTTCCTTTAAGCATAAGCATTGCGAGAGAGTCGGCCATACTTTTGGGCCTTATTAAATACTTTTTGAAGATGTTTATATACCTTCTTCAAACCCATTTCTAGCGCTGTCCGACGATCTCTTGCGGTAACGCTCACCTCAATCTGTCGGTGATCAAATGTTTGTAATTCAATCAAGCAATTTTGATTAAAGGCAGTGTCAGAAAGTTTTACGGCGGAATACTTCACCTTAATCTTTCTCACCAACCAAAAAAGTCGTTTTAATGAAAATTTCACACGGTTTTCAGTAAACACCTTTAACTCTGGCTCAATCACTTCTTTGTTGTCGAAAACGACATCCATTACATCTCTCCTTTGAAAACCACATAGGTCAAATGTAAAGGTAATAACTCTTCTAATAAAGCAGATATTTAATGAAAGTAATTCTGCTATTAACTGAATAAATCATAGGAAAAAAATGCCCTCGCGAGGAGGGCAAAAGAGAGAACTGCAGGTAAAAATTAATCGATTACAACTGCCACTAATACTGTGGCAAACCTAACCCCAAGAGCTGGGGTTGAGCACTCTAATACTTGATTTTGCAAACTGGTCATTAATAATTGTCCGTTAGATGATCTCTATTTGGAAGTGAAAGCCTACTTTTAATAAAGCCGGCCAAAAGGACACCCGCAATCACTACTAGTTGAATTATATATTCCAATGCTCCGTTACGAGCCTCAAGCCAAGTTTTAACCATTGGCTCTGATGTGATCATCTTTCCAGCAGTCCAAGCCAATACTGCAGCACCCAGGAAAGTAATGGCCGGATAACGCTCAACTAATTTTAAGATTTGAGTTGAACCCCAAATCACTATAGGAATACTGATTAGGAGGCCTAATACGACCAGTAAATAACTACCATCGGAAGCGCCTGCAACTGCCAATACATTGTCTAAGCCCATTACTGCATCTGCAATCACAATAGTACGCATAGCTCCCCAGAAATTGGTTGAGGCATGTTCTTCGCTTGTTCCAGCATCTTCCTCTGGCTTTAGCAATCGATATGCAATCCACACCAATAGCAAACCGCCAACTAACATTAGACCAGGGATATTTAATAAATAAACCACCGCCAGAGTCATCGCACTTCTCACGGCGATCGCACCAACCGCACCCCAAATAATGGCTTTCTTTTGCAAATGGGGCGGCAAACTTCTGGCTGCCATTGCAATGACAATCGCATTATCGCCGGCTAATACCAAGTCGATCACAATAATCGCAAGTAACGCTGAGAAAAACTCTGGGCTAAACAGTTCCACTTTCACTTCCCTTATTTATGGTCAATCCAAAAATTCCATGGATTGCTCTAGGGTTAATGTAAGTTGATTTATATTTAGCTAAAAGCAGATATATATTGATAATAATTTCGTAAAAAACTGAATAAGCCAAGCAACTATATGAAATATAACTACCGCCACCTCTATTATTTTTGGGTTGTTGCTAAGGAAGGCAGCATGTCTAAGGCGGCAGAACGGCTGGATATGGCGATACAGACCATTAGCGCCCAAGTTCACGAACTGGAAAAATCCCTCGGTTTTCTGCTATTTAAGCCTGCTGGACGGGGTATTACGCTAACAGAGTCGGGTTTTGCAGCCCTTAAAATAGCCGATGAGATCTTTTCTCTTGGAGAAAAACTACCCGAATTGGTAAGGGACGCGGCCAAATCGTCTACCAGCAAGATCACTGTAGGGGTGTCTGATGGCTTACCTAAGCTGGTTACCAAGCAACTACTAGAGCCCATCTTGAAACACAAGGGTGTGCAATTAATTGCCCACGAAGGACAATTCGAAGATCTTTTAGGAAAACTCGCATTACACAGACTAGATATTGTGTTGGCAGACCGTCCAGCACCGAATAATAAGAATCTGCATCTTTACTGCGAAGAACTCACCAAGACTACTATTGCTTGGTATAGCCCAAAAGAATTAATCAAAGATAGTAAAAAGAATTTTCCTGAGTGTCTCAATCATCTGCCAGTTCTTTTACCCACATCGCACTCAACCGTACGCACATCGATTGATCAATGGTTTATTAAAAATAATATTGTCCCTAATATTGTGGGAGAGTTTGAAGATAGCGCTCTTCTAAAAACTTTTGCCGCCAGCGGACTTGGCGTCTTTCCTGCTGGTAAATTAGTTCAAAAAGATCTCAAAGAAACTTACGGAATTGAATTGCTAGGGACCTGTGACCACATTTATGAATACTTTTATGGAATTCGATCTGAGAAAAAAATTCATCATCCTCTTGTCGAGGTTATTTTTAAAAGCCAGGTGAATCAGCAATAGATCAGCGAGAAAAATACCTTTTACTCTCAAATAAAATGATTCCATGACCAATTTTCTCGACCCCGCTATTTTATTTTTTATCTTTGGAGTATTTGCGGGCACTGTTAAATCCAATCTGGAGGTTCCACCTCAGATTTCTAGATTCTTATCACTTTATCTATTGATGGCTCTTGGTCTCAAGGGTGGATTTGCTCTACATAAGTCGGGGTTTACTAGCGAGATCGCATTCTCTTTGGGGCTCGCTGTATTTCTGGCTGTTCTCATACCAATCATTGGCTACTTAATATTAAGAACAAAATTAAATGCCTTTGATGCAGCTGCTATTGCCGCAACCTATGGATCAGTTAGTGCCGTTACCTTCATTACCGCTACTCAATACTTGGATCAATTTGATATTGCTTACGGTGGACACATGGCTGCTGCGATGGCATTAATGGAATCTCCCGCGATCATATTGGCCATTATTTTGGCAAACAAAGCCAGGGCGTCTTATTCAACTGAGTTATCGCAAAAACATCAATCCCCTGGCATTGCAAAAATTTTGCATGAGTCATTTACAGATGGAGCACAACTTCTTCTTTTAGGCTCAATGTTAGTTGCCCTTATCAGCGGAGATGATGGTCAAAAACTCATGGCACCATTCTCAATCGACCTCTTTAAAGGTATGCTCGCTTTCTTCCTCTTGGATATGGGTCTTATGGCAGCCCGAAATTTTCAAGGCTTAAAAGGAAAGCCGCCTTTGACAATTCTCTATGCCATAGGATCACCACTTTCTCATGCTATTTTGGCACTAGCACTTTGTAAGTTAATTGGTCTACCGCTTGGAAACACCATCCTGCTAATGGTTCTCGCTTCTAGCGCTTCTTATATTGCTGTGCCTGCGGTGTTAAGACACGCCCTTCCAGAAGTGAACCCAGCCCTATATATGGGCATGTCTTTAGGAATCACCTTCCCATTTAATATTATTCTTGGGATTCCGCTCTACACCTTTATTGCCAAACAGTTCTTATAAATCATCGATGTTGAATATGCTTTTATGAGTATTTTTTCTAACCGTACTATTGGCCTT
>CAJARE010000279.1 GCA_903944255.1 uncultured beta proteobacterium | reverse complement strand
TCAGTACGCCGTCCAGCATTTGAATTGCATGAACTAAGAGCCTTACTAAAGCTCTTGGGTCCATATATTGAATCAGGTAGAACCCGAGATGTACGTGACGTCGTGAAATCCTGCGAGACTACATTGAGATGCTGGTAGATACAGGAGCTAGACCGGGTATTGAGTTACTAGATATGAAGTGGAAGCAAATCCGCTTGATGATGAACCCTATTAGTACAGTCACAGATCAATTGGACGAAGAGGGTGGGTACTAGCGTACTCATGATTGAGCGGCACTATAGTCATTTACAAGTTATCCAGGCTATTGAGCAATTACGTGGGGCAAATACAAGAAAGCTCATTGAGGCAGATAGCAAGGCAGCTGATAACTATCCAAGTAAGAAGCAGGCTCAAAAGAATGAGGCATTAAAGATAGGGGCTGTATTAGCCTAGATTGCTAAATTTTTGTGCAAAAGGGTGTTGGCCTGTTAAAAAACGCTCTTTTCTATATAGATCGATGCTAACATGTATAAAAATATCGTTTTTCTATACATATTAAAAGAACATGCATACATCCAAAATACAGCCGCTTGAAAGCCTAGATGGCGCAAGATTTGATACTCCAGCTATTTTAAAAAAATTAGCGGAAAGCAGCAGGCTGCTTGCTGAGCTAAAAGGGGTGGCGGCAACCATTCCAAATCAAGGCATATTAATTAATACGCTTGGTCTGCAAGAAGCTAAGGATAGCTCTGAAATTGAAAACATCGTAACCACTCATGATGAGCTTTTTAAAGATGATCTGTTGCCAGAATCAGTTGATGGTTCTGCTGCCAAAGAAGTCTTACGCTATAGACAGGCACTCAGAATTGGTTTTGCGCAAGTGTGTGAGTCAGATTTATTAACTAGTAATCATATTTTGCTAATTCAGGCAGAGCTTGAGCGAAATAATGCAGGTTACAGAAAACTGCCTGGCACTAGCCTGAAGAACTCCCAAGGCGATGTCGTATATGAGCCGCCACAAGATTCCGAAGAAATTATTCAATTAATGAATCAGCTTGAACGTTTTATCAACGATTCAGATTTATATCAAGTTGACCCATTGATTAAAATGGCTTTGATTCACCATCAATTTGAGAGCATTCATCCGTTTTACGATGGCAATGGCCGTACAGGCAGAATTATTAACGTGCTCTATCTAGTTAAGGAGCGGCTGCTAAGCATACCCGTTCTCTATTTGAGTAACTATATCGTTCGCAATAAATCTGAATATTATCGACTCTTACAGGCAGTTCGTGATGATGATGCTTGGGAAGAGTGGGTTCTGTACATGCTGGAGGCAGTACGCGATACCTCAGGCCAGACTATTAAAAAAATTAATGAAATAAAAAATGCTCTATATGACTACAAACATCGCATTAGGGATAAGCATAAATTTTATAGCCAAGATTTAATCAACAATTTATTTGCTCACCCATATACAAAGATTGAATTTGTCATGCGTGATCTAAAAATTTCCAGACTTACAGCAACCAAGTATCTAGATGTGCTGGCTGAGGATGGATTTTTGGAAAAGAGAAAAATTGGGCGTATTAATTACTACATTAATATCGCTTTGAATCAAATTCTTTTAAGTTAAGCCTCCAAAGCCTTCCGTAAATAGGGGTCAATATCCCCTTGAGTTAGAAGCCATTGCTTGTAATCGCTAGGAACATCCGCCAAGAACATACCCTTATGTTTGCCAAACGGCATGGTAGTTGGGGTTCTACCTCCCTAGGCAAGGCTATTGCGAAAAGCCTTTTCTCCTTCCTATAATATGGGAATTTATGGCAAGAATGTTAATTTGCATCCAAAACTGATCCACCATTTGCATCTAAT
>CAJARE010000278.1 GCA_903944255.1 uncultured beta proteobacterium | reverse complement strand
GTTGTCTTCCACTCACCAGACTTGCCACCACTCTTCTCCAGTAGCTTCACATCGCCCATCACCATGCCTCGGTCTACTGCTTTGCACATATCGTAGATGGTGAGTAGGGTGATTTGGACTGCGGTGAGTGCTTCCATTTCTACGTGTTGTAACTTCAATCTTGACCAAATCTTTAGGTTTATTTGGACAACATTTGGACAGAGAGTATCACAAGACTCAAAGTGGCTATTCGATCAAATTCACTTTAACAGTGTTAAAGACGTAAGGGGGTACCCCTTTGTGATTCCAGAGGATCGCTATCCCACTGTACCCCCACCCCCTAAATAGGACCCTTTGATAAGGTTAGGTATACATAGTATTTTGAATATTAGGTCGGGGTATATTTACATGATGGATGATAAATTTGTAATCTACTTTGACTTTCCAAGCACTCCCGAGCAAATCGAGAATGTTGAAAAATTTTCTTTAAATACTAGCCAGAGTATTGAAGATGCATGGATTGATTTAGTGCATACATTTATGTGGGAGTGGAAGCCAGATGGCGATAATGAATCATTCATGGACGTGAGGTTTTCATCTGTTTATGGTTTTAGTGTTATTTCTCCACCATTTATTCAGCAAAAATACCCAGAATCTATGGGTAAAACTATCTTCAAGCTTCCTTGCTTAACCTTTACGGACGATTACGTTACCGTCAAGGAAACGGGAGAGAGAATTAAGATTACTGATGATGTTCTAGAGGAGCTTTGCTGCGAACTTAGAGCATTTCTTGATACCAAGGAAGTCAGCTATGCGTGGTGCGACTAAAACTTATCAGTAAGCCTTTTTAGCCATTTTGATGGTTCTAAGCCTAACCCTTTGCAATAGTCCACAAACTCAATGATGTCTAAGCTACGCTCACCAGACTCCACCTTGGAAATATAGCTTTGTGGCTTTTTAAGTACTTTGGCCAGGTCGGTCTGAAGTAAACCAGCCGCTAGGCGTGTTTTTTTAAGCTCAGATCTGAGATATTCGTATTTTTGGCGCTCCAACATTGATTCATGCTAGATTCCAATACGGAATATCCCATTTTAGGATATTTGGTGCTAAATTTAGAGAAACCTTAAAAATGTTTGGACTCTTCAAAAAGAAGGTTAAAAGTAACGCTTTAATTTTTATCTTTCTTAAAATTATCGGCTTGGAGCTATCAGAGAAAAGAGAGATTTCTAAGCAAGCCATTGAGAGCGGATTAGATAAATTCTTGAAAAAAGCAAACTCTCAACTATCTATTGAGCAGCAACAGGTAATTGCATCAGCAATACACATAGTTTTAACTGATAGTTCAATGCAAAGACGAATTCTTGAGTTACACAAAGCGGATACTCAAAATACTGAAAAATTATTTATTGAAATACTCGATGATTTCCAAAGTTATGGAATTTTCTGCTAGCAGTATCTATATATACCGATCTAAATCCTAGTGCGCCTCCATAACTTAAATGTCTAGTCATTTAATTCAAGGGTTTACTGGGAATACTTACTTATCGAAGCTGTTGTTAGCTTTGGATTATTTTTATTTATTAGGCAATGGTTAGTTTTGCATCAGATGAAAAAGACCCCCCAATATTTTTTTATAACTTATTTATTAGCAATGCTATTGCCTGCTTGTACTCACATCAATGATTCTGGGTCATCTGTCGGCTCTTCGGGACAGCAGCCATATTCAAGTGACGTAAGAATTACATTTTCAGCATGGGTTTCGGAAGAGGATAAACAAGCTGAGCTAGAGGCTGCGGCAAATAAAAAAGCTGCAATCAAATGCCAAGGAGGGCCTTTTAAAATGACTAACGTGAATTCAAGTCGTTATAACTTCTACCCAACAATTAATAACGCTATTTCAGCAAATATTGAATGCATAAATAGCAATCCTCCTGTAGCACCAATAAGACGACCTTTGGGGGCTGAGGAAGTAATTAAATTACCGAATCAAGAAAAAAATAGTCAATCGTTAATTGAAGGTGCCAAAAAAAGATGCACGGATCTTGGATTTAAGGCTCGTACTGAGGAGCACGCAAAATGCGTAATACAGCTCACAAACTGAGTTTAGTTAGCACTTTTATTGTTGTCTTATTTGCTGGCTCAGCAAGTGCATTATCACGTATAGAGTGCTTGGAAAGTATTGGGAAAAATGCGACACGTGAACAGCTAGACGCTTGTGTAAAAAATGCCTCACCCACACCCGCACCCTCAGTCCCCAGTAAAGCAAATAATATTGTTGCAAATCCCGAGGAGGCAACATGTTTGGATTTAGGCTTCAAAAGGAAGACTGAGGCCTACGGGAATTGTGTATTAGAGCTTCAGGGTCGAAAGGAAAGTGCATCAACTACCTCTGATCCCGATGATGCAACCTGTAGAAAATATGGATTTAAGCCAAAGTCAAACGAATATGCGCAATGTAGACTGCAGATTGATCAGGCCAAACAGGATGCCCAGCGGCAGCAGGCTCAATTTATGCAGCAGCAGCGACAGTACCAGGCTCAATTGGATGAGCAGCAGCGCCAGAGAAGTGTAGCGGCAGGTATGGCGTTGTTTCAATTGGGTAATGGCATATCCTCTGGTGCTTACAACGCCAACAATAGCTATGGCACTAGACCAACCCCTCCTAGTCCGCCAAATCCTTCAAGTACGTATTTTTTACCTGGTGGTAGAACTATGAATTGCACAACTACTGGTACGGTGACAAATTGTTTTTAACTGAGCGAAAATTTCTTATTGCTATTGCCCCCTGGATTTTTCTCTCAGGATGTATGACGGGGCCGCCAACGGGGGCATATTGTCTTCTTTGCCCAGTTGATATTGTTTCCTTAACTTCAGATGGCGGGGAGATTGGGACGAATTCTTTTAGCGAGTCCGACAGGGAGAAAGCAAGACAGTTGGCAAACGCAAATTGTCAATACAGAGGTCTTGGCGTAGCAATTTTGGGTGAAAGGGACTATAGCCGTATGTGGAGAGGGTATTACCCATATCGGTGCGTTAGACCTCAGCCAAACCCCACTTATTCAGCGCCAGTAAATACGGTTCCCTCTGGAGTGGATTTAACTGCAGCGAGAGAAAAGTGCAAAGATCTTGGCTTCAAGCAAGGCACGGAGACATTTGGCAATTGCGTTCTAAAGCTGAGCAAGTAAGTAAATTATCATCACTGAGGTCATCAGGGGGAAATGTAAATAAAATATAGTTGTATTTAGAACCTGCGGAAGCTAGTCATGAAAACATATTCCTCAAGAGAGCAAATCCAAGAGCGGATTAAAGCTCTACCAAGAAATCCCAAATATCTCACTAGAGAGCAGATTAGACAGAGTATTCAAGAGCTGGCTATAACCAACCCACCTAAGAGACCCAGGAATGCTGTGTAGAGCTAAGTTAAGGGGCGGGGATGCCCATTGCCAAAAGCATGGGATGGTTAATGGACGTTGCCGTCTTCACGGAGGTCTTTCGCCAAAGGGCAGGGATCACTGGAATTACCGACACGGACAGGCTACTAAGGAATACCGCAGAAATATCGTTGAGGCTAACTCTAGGATCAGGCTACTAGAGCTTATTGCTATCGAATTAGGGATGATAGATAAGGCTCGGTAATATGATGTAAGAGCTTTCCTGCATTTATTTTTTCGACTTAAACCGCTACCCTATATATGAGTACACATATACCCCATATATAGCTTCAGCAATGCTCCCCTTTGGCCCCTATTTTGTTCTCATGAGGTAGTTAACTTTTAATTCATCTGATGATAGTTAGAGCCAAGAAACATAAGACATATAACTTGCATTTGAAACATATTCATTTGCCAGAAGACCAGATGTTTGAGGGCATGACTTCCACGGTTTTAGAGCATCTATCATCTAGATTAAAGCTCCAAAATAAGCCTCAAGCCAAAATGCAGGCTGCACATGAGTTTGCTGCTCGATCAATCATTGAGGGTCTGTATCAGGTGTATGGAAGTAGGCATCGGCAATGTAGGCTTGCTGTGCCAACGAGTGATGGAGCATATGGTGACAAGCCTCACCAGTTAACTGAATTCAGTCATACGGCTGTTTTAAGGGTTTTGGATGCCTTTGAGTCCCTTGAATGGGTTGAGCGTAAAAAAGGGTTTAAGAATAAAAGTGGGGTGAATATCCCTACAACTATTAAAGCCGTAGGAGGGCTGCTTGAGGAATTTGAACGTACTAAATATGTATGGCGAAAGCTGGCCCCCAAGAAGCAGGATGTAATTGTCCTTAAGGATTTTGATCCCAGGACTAAATCCAAGATTCAATGTCCATTTAAGGACAATAACGATATCCGCAGATGGAGAAAAATTCTTCAGAGCTATAACAGCTTCATTACCCAAAATGCCATCTGCCTATCTATTGATAAGCACCATCTGGATGCGGGCTTGATCGCAAAGATGGCCAATGACAAATATCAACTTGATTGGGTTTTTGGAGATGGTAAGAAGAAGCCACGGATATTTAACTATCTGCATGTTCAATTAAGGCGGATCTTCTCCAGAGGAAGCTTTCAAAAGGGTGGTCGGTTTTATGGGGGTTGGTGGCAATTTATTCCCAGCGAATACCGCAGCTATATCACTATCAACGGCTTGCCAACTGTTGAGGTTGATTACTCTGAGCTTCATCCAAGGATGATGTACCGAGATGCTCATTTGCCACTACCAGAGGGTGACCTATACGATCTTGGGCTGCGTTATGAGGGTAAGGAATATGACAAGAGCATTGAGCCATACAAATCTAAAAGGAAGGTGATTAAGACATATATCAATGCCATGATTAACGATGATCGGGGCAACTTTAAGCTGAATAGTCAACAAATCAAAATAATGGAAATGAATACCGCCCAGCTAGAGTCATGGGTGATCAAAAAGCATCCGATCATTCAAGAGATCAAGGGCAAAGGATTCGGTCTGAGGTACCAGTTTGTTGACTCCCAGATTGCAGAGATGGTGATGTTGAAATTATTGGGTCAAGACATTCTGTGTTTGCCCGTCCATGACTCGTTCATATGCCAAGAACATCACCTGCCTGAGTTGGAGCTTGCCATGCGTGAAGCCTATGAGGCGGTATTAGGTTCGGTTCCACAACTGAAAGATCCTGAGCAGTTCAAAACTGATTTTGAGCCAGTCTATTACCCAAGTGGTCAGCTTGATCTCACCTATATGAAGAACAAGTACGCAGATTCTCAGCATGATGAGTTCTTGAGTACTTTCTGGAAATATCAGCCAAAGAGCTGAGGAGCCAAAACTGCTATCCAGTGGTTGCCTCCTTCCCTCCATTATGTGAAGAAAACTCTGAGAAACTCTAAAAAATATCAATGAATACATAGAGTTGTACTGGCACCATTAAATTTGGCGAACAGCTACCCAAGCTTCATAGCTAGCTGCTCAGCATTGGGGTGGTAGTAACGCTTGAGCATGGCCAGACTTTTGTGGCCAGTAACAGCTGATAGTTCAAGAAGATTCGGCAACTTCTCGGATAGTCTTGTGGCTGCGGTATGCCTAAGATCGTGAATCCTTAAATCTACTAGTCCAGCACGGTCTCTAGCTCTCTTAAAGTTAGTCTCAAGAGCTGCAAAGTTGATAGGTAGAACTCTTCCATCAATACTCCTTGGCAGTGATTGGAGAGTCTCTATTGCTCTCGTGGATAACGGAACTCTTCTAGATTCACCATTCTTGGTAAGGGCTAGGTAGGCTGTCCTTGTTTGGTAATTGATGTCCTCCCAGCGTAGGCTCAAAATTTCACCCCTTCGCATAGCGGTCTCAATGGCAAGGATCACAAATGGTCTTGTATAGATGTTACGGTTCGCTTTCGGGATACATGCTTCCAGTAGGATTCGCTCTTCATCGTAACTAAGCACCCGATTCCTACCTTGAGGTTGAGCAGGCTTCCTGATTCCTAGAACGGGATTGGGGGTATTTAAACCCCACTCCTTGCGAGCATGGTTAATGATTGAGGAAAAGTAGGCTAGCTCACGAACAACTGTACTGGGCTTGATCTCTTGTAAGCGTTGGTCACGGTACTTGGCAATCTTGGCAGATGTCAGTGTTGCCATATTCTCTTTGGCAATCGGTCTTCTCATGATGGCTTTAAGGCGGATGGTATCTGCACCAGCTCCACGCATCAGCGGTGTCACTTCACGCAGGTAACGCTCTATCAGTTCGCCAAAGGTAGTTTTTTGAGCTTGGTGAAGATTGGTATAGGTTCCTCTGTCCCACTCCACCTCAACACTTCTTGCCCAGCGTTCTGCATCTTCTTTGGATTGGAATGTTTTAACTAGAGATTGTTCCCCTTTTCGAGAAACACGGACTTGCCACTTGTTGCTTCTAAATCGAATTGATGCCATTTCTTATCCTTCACTTGGACAAGATTTGGACAAGACTAAAAGTTACATACTTTGAAAGGTGCTTAGGTTAGCGTTTACTCTCCCGCCTTCCACTCACCAGACTTGCCACCACTCTTCTCCAGTAG
>CAJARE010000277.1 GCA_903944255.1 uncultured beta proteobacterium | reverse complement strand
TTTGCTCGTTTCTTAGTAGAGCAGGGCGTATGCAAAGATACTGAGCAGGTATTTAAAAATTATTTGGTTGAGGATAAGCCTGGATATGTTCCGCATTGCTGGGCTAATCTTGATGAGACAATTGGCTGGATTAAATCAGCCGGAGGCGTAGCAGTGATTGCTCATCCTGGTCGGTATAAACTGAATCTAATGCAAAGGGATCAACTCTTTGCGTTTTTTAAGGATCATGGTGGACTAGGATTAGAAGTGATTACTGGGAGTCATAGCCCCGATCAGTATCAGGAATACGGAAAAATTGCCAAGCAATATGGTTTTTTGGCTTCACGGGGATCAGATTTTCATGACCCTTCTGAAAGTCATATTGATTTAGGTACTTTGCCACTTTTACCCGAACACCTCACACCTGTTTGGTCCATGTTTCATTAATTTATATAGCTAAAGATAAATAAGATGTTTGCTGAACGCGTTCTCTCTGGTATGCGACCAACTGGTAATTTGCACCTAGGCCACTATCACGGTGTCTTAAAAAACTGGGTACGCCTACAGTCAGAATACCCTTGCTTCTTCTTTGTGGCCGATTGGCATGCTTTAACTACCCATTATGAAACCCCAGATGTGATTGAACAGTCTGTTTGGGATATGGTCGTCGATTGGTTGGCTGCTGGAGTTGATCCAAATCAATCCACTTTATTTATCCAGAGCAAGGTTCCTGAGCATGCTGAGTTGTTCTTATTACTTTCCATGGGAACCCCATTGGGCTGGCTTGAGCGGGTTCCAACCTATAAGGATCAGATTGAAAAGTTAAAAGAAAAAGATCTGCAAACCTATGGATTTCTGGGTTATCCACTGCTACAGGCTGCCGATATCTTGATTTATCGCGCTCAGTTTGTACCAGTTGGTGAAGACCAGGTACCTCATGTCGAGATGACGCGTGAAGTTGCAAGGCGCTTTAATTATTTATACGGTCGTGAGCCAGGATTCGAAGAGAAAGCGCTAGAGGCTGTTAAGAAATTAGGCAGCAAGCGCGCAAAGATGTATGCAGAATTACGCGTTGCATTTCAGGAGCGCGGCAATGATGAAGCTTTAGAACAAGCAAAGGCTTTATTGCAAGAGGCGCAAAGTCTTTCTATGGCTGATCGAGAAAGGTTGTTTGGTTTCCTAGAGGGCTCACGTAAGATTATTCTTCCCGAACCCCAGGCTCTACTAACTGAAGCATCACGCATGCCAGGGATTGACGGGCAAAAAATGTCTAAATCTTATGGCAATACAATTAGCATTCGAGAGCTGCCTGAAGATGTGATTAAGAAAATTAGGACAATGCCGACAGATCCTGCTCGAGTTCGTCGAACAGATATTGGTGATCCTGCCCGTTGTCCAGTTTGGCAATTGCATACCGTCTATTCCAATGAACAAACGAAGCAATGGGTAGAAAAAGGGTGTAAATCTGCTGGTATTGGTTGCCTAGAGTGTAAGCAACCTGTAATTGATGCTATTTTGCTTGAGCAGCAACCGATGTTCGAACGTGCCCAAAAATATTTAGATGATCCTAGCTTGCTGCGCTCAATCATCGCTGATGGTTGCGATAAGGCCCGTAAGGTCGCCCAAGAAACGATGCGCGAGGTCCGCGAAGCAATGGGTCTTGCATACGATTGAGGTCAAGATTTGCTTGCGACCCATGATGCAACTTTAGAAGCTTCACTGTGGGTGAAGCGTTTTGCTCACTTGATCCCACGCTCAGGGTTGGTATTAGATCTTGCTTGTGGTGCAGGACGTCATGCACGTTATTTAGCGGACTTGGGCTTCTCTGTGATCGCAGTAGATCAAGATATCGCGCTCATCAAATCACTTAATTGCACTCAAATTACTCCAGAACAATGGGATCTAGAGCTTGAAACATGGCCCCTAGAAGGCAGGTTATTTGATGGCATTGTGGTTACCAACTATTTATATCGTCCATATTTAGACCGCCTACCTCAAATGCTCAATGGTGGCGGGGCTCTCATCTATGAAACCTTTGCACAAGGAAATGAAGCTTTTGGAAAGCCCTCTAATCCTAATTACCTCTTAAAAACAGGGGAATTACTTGCTTTGGCTGCCAGGCATGGCCTAAAAATCATTGCCTATGAGGATATTTATCAAGATAGCCCCAAGCCAGCTATGATGCAGCGGATCTGCGCAGTAAAAGCGGTCTAAAAGAGCGCATTCCGTTACAATTTCATGGTTAAGACAGCTCACAATCGGTATACATTCGTTGACAAATACAGCTCATTCCACAGGTAGCAAAAAAACCATTTCTGGCAGTATGCCGGCTATTGTTACGCCGATGCACGAAGACGGTAGCTTAGATTTTGCTAGTTTGCGTGCATTACTGGATTGGCACGTTGCCGAAGGTACGGATGGCATTGTGATCGTTGGTACTAGTGGCGAGTCTCCAACCGTTTCCGTTGAAGAGCATTGTGAGTTGATTCGCGTAACAGTCGATCATATTGCTGGCAGAATTCCAGTGATTGCTGGTACCGGTGGTAACTCCACTACTGAAGCAATAGAGTTAACGCATTTTGCTAAAAAAGTCGGTGCAGATGCGAGCTTACAAGTAGTTCCGTATTACAACAAACCTACCCAAGAGGGTATGTATGCCCATTTCAAAAAGATTGCTGAGTCTGTAGATCTACCCGTCATTCTATATAACGTGCCCGGTCGGACTGTAGCTGATTTGTCTGGCGATACAGTAGTTCGCCTTGCTAGCGTCCCTGGCATTATTGCCATTAAAGAAGCTACCGGTAGCCTCGAGCGTGGAACACTTTTAATAGCCGACCTTCAGCGCGCAGGCCATCATGATTTTTCTGTCTTCTCGGGAGACGATTTAACTGCTGCGATGTTAATGCTCATGGGGGGTAAGGGTAATATTTCAGTCACAGCGAATGTGGCCCCTCGTCTGATGCACCAGTTGTGTGCCGCCGCCATGTCTGATGATGTTAAAAAGACCCGTGAAATACAGTACCAATTAATTGCAGTACATAAAGCGATGTTTATCGAAGCTAACCCAATTCCAGTGAAATGGGCCTTGCATCAGATGGGCAAGATTACTGCTGGCATTCGCTTGCCATTAACGCCACTCAGTGAGCCATTGCGCGAGCCCTTAAAGGCAGCATTAAAACAAGCAGGCTTACTATGATGAGTTTTGTGCAAATCCTGCGTCGCTATTTTGCGATCTTTGCAGTCTTAACCATTGCCCTTGCTGGTTTAACAGCCTGCAAATCTGTGACCAGTAATGATACGGTTGACTACAAAGGAAGTGGCGCAATGAGAGGTCCTAATCTCGCCTACCCACCCGATCTGATTACGTCTCAAGCGGATCGTCGTTACATTGTGCAAGATGGCACTGCAACGATGTCAGACTATAGCGCTGCTGTAAAAAAGTCCTCTCAGCGTAGAACGAATGTGATGACCGGAATACCAGGAATGCGGATTGCCCGTGATGGTGATCGCCGCTGGTTGGTGGTTGAAAAGCCAGCAGTTGAGCTGTATCCACAGGTTAAAGATTTTTGGCAAGAGAATGGTTTCTTGTTGGTAATTGATTCTCCTTCTACTGGAATCATGGAAACAGATTGGGCTGAGAATCGGGCTAAGATTTCTCAAGACTTTATTCGTTCTGCTATCGCCAGTACGCTCGGCTCTATTTTTGACACTGGTGAGCGTGATAAATATAAAACCCGTCTTGAGCCAACCAGCCCAGGCGAAACGGAAATTTATATTACTCAACGCGGTGCAGTTGAGCAGTGTGTTCGTGATGTTACGCAAGCCTGTCTTACAACTATTTGGACTCCGCGTCCGAGTGAGCCAGACTTAGAGGCAGCATTCTTGGCGCGCCTGATGGAGCGCTTAGGCATGACCCAAGAGCAGGCTAAAGCAATGGTCGCTGCGCCAGTAGGTGCCAAGACACCTAAAGCAAAATTTGTCCAAGATGGTGTCAATCAAGCCCGTATTGATCTGAGTTCAGGATTTGATCGCTCATGGCGCGATGTAGGTTTGGCTCTGGATCGCTCTAACTTCTCTGTTGAAGACCGAAACCGTTCTAACGGCGTCTATTATGTGCGCTACGTTAATCCAAAAGATTTGGGTGATACTAAAGGCTTCTTCTCTAATTTGTTTAGCAGCAAAGATGATTCGAGTTTGAAAGCAAAAAGATATCAGGTGGTCATTAAGAGTACAGGTGAAAATTCTGCGAGTGTATATGTACAAGACTTAGATGGTAAGCCTGAAAATACACCTGCTGGATTTCAGTTGCTAACATTGCTTGCTGAGCAGTTGACGCGATAATCTTGATTTGATTCCAATAAAAAAGCCGCTTTTCAGCGGCTTTTCTTCTTCATAGGGAAGATTACTTCTTAGCGTCTGCAGCAGGAGCAGCAGGAGCAGCAGGAGCGGCTGGAGCAGCAGCAGGTGCTTCAGCAGCTGGAGCAGGAGCGGCTGGAGCAGCCGCTGGCTTTGCTTCTTCTTTTTTACCGCAAGCCGCTAAAGCGATCGCTAACATGGCAGCGAATACGAGTGATTTATTCATTTGTAGTTTCCTCTTAGAAAATGACAGCAATTATTAATAATAGTTATTGGATTCAACAAGGGAAAATCCCTAGGTATTTTCCACTATTAATTATAGCTATCTCTCTAAGTAGATTGAAGAATTATCCATCCTGACAGATAGGCATCGTAAAGGCTTGAGCCTGCATTCCCTTTAAGACTCTTCTTTCGTGTTAGTGCCTTGTTGGCAGCAATAGAGCGCCAAGCCTCTTGAATCTCCTTGGCTTGCCCCTTAGTCACTATCTCCCCATTGCAATAGACCTCATGATCTAAACTTAGTAAACGACTTTGTGGATGTGGTTTGAGCGTTTGTGAGCTTAATTTTTGGGCAAATTGCTTTGGTGAAAGAGGATTTTTTGGTCCACGGAAGTAAGCATGTTGTTTGGGTTCCGTTAAATAAGCTGTAATACCCGGTAAAAATCCCTCAATTTGATCGAGCTTTAGGCCTGCCAATTTTTTTTCGAGTTGCTTGATGAGCTCTTTAGGAAGTTCTTCTGGGATGCGAATAGCATTTTGTTTTGGATCTGCAAATTTTTCTTCCAGCCCTGGGATTTCTTCTAAAGATTCGGCAAGCCTCCATAAGCCTTCTTGGAGTAGCTCTTTAAAGCTTGGGGAGCGAAAACCTACAGACCAAGTCTGACAGCCAGCATCAAGGGCAATGCCATCATGTGCAATATGCGGTGGCAAATACAGCATATCTCCTGGCTCCAATACCCATTCTTGATCGACGGTAAAGTTTTGCAATATTTTTAAGGGGAGCTGCGGATCTAGGCTTAAATCTTTTTGTGAAGAGATACGCCATTGCCTTCTGCCAGACATTTGAATTAAGAAAACGTCATAAGAATCAAAATGGGGGCCAACGCCTCCACCAAGGCCAGCGATGCTGATCATTAAATCATCTAAGCGAGCATCAGGGATAAATCGAAACCAAGAGAGGACTGCAGCAGCAGCAGGGTGGTGCGCCTCCATGCCCTGAAGCAGTAAGGTCCAATGAGCTTGATCAATTTTAGGGATAGCCTTTTTCTTAAAAGGTCCTGATTTCAAACTCCAGGGCTTAGATTGAATTAAACGCGATTCAACAAACTCATTACCTGCGAGCGCAAAAAGCTCTGGTGCAGAAATAGGGCTATCTAATTCTGGGAGATTTTTATCATGAGTAGAAAAGGCGGGGATGGCCCCACGGATTAATAATGGCTTTTTATGCCAATAGCGTGTCATAAAACGCTCAGGGCTAATATTCCCAAATAAAGCCCATGGCTGGTCTAAAGGCAGGTTTCTGGGAGCCTCTGGTGGTTGATAGGGTTTGCTCAAGTAAAATGAGTTCATAAAGTAAAAGCTTGATTGATTTTGATTAAAAACGAATGTTTGATAAATTCCGCATGAAGATTAAAAAAAATACCATTGTTTCCCTTCGCTATAAGTTAACCGATGCGCAAAACAATGTCATCGAAGAACCTGATTCTCCGATGGTATACCTGCACGGTGGTTATGAGGGTACTTTTCCTAAAATTGAAACCTTGCTCGATGGTCAGGATATTGGCTACGAGGCCACTATTCAACTGGAGCCTAGTGAGGCATTTGGTGAGTATGACCCTGAGTTATTAAAAATAGAGCCACGCACTCGTTTTCCTGAACCATTAGAAATTGGTATGCAGTTTGAGGGAATTCCAGATGCCGATGAAGAATCAACCCAGACTAGTGATGATTCAGATGATGAGCCTTTGATCTATACCGTAACCGACGTAGCTGATAATCAAGTGGTGTTAGATGGCAATCATCCACTTGCGGGTATGGCCTTACGTTTTTGGGTTCAGGTGGAAGACGTGCGCTCAGCTACGGATGATGAGATAGAAAATCGTCACCCAGAAGGTGGAGAGAGCTTTACATTCGGTATGCCAAACGATAGTAGCGATGAAGAAGACGAATTTTCGAGCGAAAAACTAGGCTCAGGTCAGGCTAATCCGCGAACACTGCACTAAAAAATTACTCCTTGAGCCATTCTTTAATGGCGTCTAGATCACGCTTGGTGTCGCTGGTGCCGCTTACATCCTTGGGTGTATTGCTCAGTTTGGCAATCATGCTTTCTAGAGCGGCAATTTTGGCTTCTTGCTCAATCGTGGCATCAATCAAGCCTTTGAGGGCCATCGATACAGGATCATCTACATTGGGCGTGACTCCATAGGCCGAAAAATATTCTTTTGTTTTAGTATCTGCACTTTGCGGTAAATCAGCTTGTAAAACACGTGCAGGTATACCGACAGCAGTGGCTCCCGGCGGAATTTCTTTAAGTGCAACTGCGTTAGAGCCGACACGTGCACCATCGCCAACAGTAAATCCACCAAGTACTTTTGCTCCTGCGCTGACCACGACACCTTTGCCCAAAGTGGGGTGACGTTTTACACCTTTGTATAAGGAGGTTCCACCTAAGGTTACACCTTGATAGATGGTGCAGTCATCACCAATCTCAGTAGTTTCGCCAATCACGATACCAAGACCATGATCTAAAAAAACCCTACGACCAATTTTGGCGCCAGGATGAATTTCAATACCAGTTAAGAAGCGTGCAAACATGGACATGAGACGTGCGATCCATTTCAAACCCAAGTTCCAGAGAAAATGGGAGATACGATGAAGCCAAACAGCATGTAAGCCTGGATAGCAAGTAATGACCTCTAGGCGATTTCTAGCGGCAGGATCTCGAACAATAATCGAGTCAACATGGTCAAAAAGGGAATTAAACATACTATGATTTTAACGGGATGTGCCTATTTTCTCAGGAGCATCTGCTTTGCAATACCACGCAAAAGATCGATTTCCTCTTTTTGTAGGCGGCTACGGGCAAATAAAGCCTGTAATCGGGCCATTAGTTTCTTTGGATTAGCTGGGTCTAGATAGCCAATAGCCTCTAATCCATCTTGCCAGTGGTCGAGCATGGCGGCGACAGCAGCTGGGTCTGCATAGTCATTGAGGTCTTTACTTGGAATGCTCAAAGCTTCTTCAGGGTCACTATTGATCGCTTCGCGCAGCGTAAAGGCACAAACCATTAAGGCTTGAGCCAGGTTCAATGAAGGGTACTGTGGGTTGGCATCAAGCCAAACCCGATGGGTACACAGAGAGAGATGTTGATTATCTAAGCCTGTTCGCTCAGGCCCAAATACTAGAGCGACCTTTTGGTCAGCGGCTAAGGTTTTTAATATCAGGGGACGTGCATCAATCCAGTTCAAGGCAGGCGGGCCAAACTCCCGATCGCGACTGGTAAGACCAAGTACTAATGAACAGCCTTCGACCGCACTCTCCAGAGAATGGCTCTCTTGCGACTGAGCCAAGACGTCGCCTGCACCGCTTGCCAGTGCAATTGCCTCCGATTCTTGTGCAATGCCTGAAAGCTTAGGGTTAATCAAGCGAAGATCCCCAAAACCCATTGTTTTTAGGGCGCGCGCAGCTGAACCGACATTGCCAGGGTGGCTAGTCTCAACCAGGATCCAGCGTAGTAGCTTAGGGTTCTTGGGATTCATAGCGAGATGATCGAGGGTGGGCTGAGGAGTAATGAATACAAATCGTTTAGAATCAATCTTTTAGCTTTGTATTGTCATGCAGTTTTTGAGTTTGCTGTTAGCAATATTACAAGCTTGTTCTTATTTAATTTGTCCATCAATACTATGCATCCCATGTTAAATGTGGCCGTGAAGGCTGCCCGTCGTGCCGGAACTGTGATTAACCGTGCTTCCTTAAATTTGGAGCGCTTACAAGTTGATCGTAAACAGCATAATGACTTTGTAACCGAGGTGGACAAAGCAGCAGAAGCAGCCATCATTGAAACACTGAGTGAGGCCTATCCGACCCATGGATTTTTGGCTGAAGAAACAGGTGAATACAACGCTGACGCTGAAAATGTCTGGATCATCGATCCCTTAGATGGCACAACCAATTTCATTCACGGATTTCCACAATATGCGGTCTCGATTGCATTGGCAGTCAATGGCGTGATTCAACAGGCGGTGGTCTACGATCCGACTCGCGATGAGCTCTTTACAGCGACTCGTGGTGCAGGAGCTTATTTAGATCGTCGTCGTTTACGTGTCGGCTCACAAGACCGCCTAACGAATTGTTTGATTGGCACAGGCTTTCCTTATCGTGAAGATCAGGACCTTGAAAAGTACCTCAAAATTTTTGCAGAGATGACTCGCCAATGTGCGGGCCTGCGTCGTCCTGGCGCCGCATCCTTAGATTTAGCCTATGTTGCAGCAGGTCGGTACGATGGATTTTTTGAAAGCGATCTCAAGCCATGGGACATGGCAGCAGGCGCATTGCTCATTACTGAATCGGGCGGCTTGATTGGTAACTACAGGGGTGAAGAGGGCTTCTTAAAAAGCGGTGAAGTGATGGCTGCGAACCCACGTATTTATGCGCAGATGGTCCAATGCTTAGCTAAATACTCAACTTCTTAATCAAGCTTTAAATGGGACTGAGTTGCTGAGGTTTTATCAGATCGATAAACCGGGGGCCAAGTCCATCGATATAAAGCGTATTAGCCTTAGGCAAAAAGCTTTCTGGGTGATCAAGATCCCAATCTGAAAGTACCCAACGCTGCCATGCTTGTTCATCCAAGTGCTCACGATGATGATTCGTTAAGTGAGTGTGCCCATGGATCAAGCGGGATTGGGAATGCTCTCGCATGAGAGACGCACAAGCCCCAAGAGTGACATTGGTTTTTATACTATATTCTGCCGTTGGAGTATGTGACACCATTTGGTTTTGCATGTGACTATTACTGCGAAGATGTCTGGCAATTGCAAGGCGCCAAGCAACTGGCAGGCATAAGAATAATTTCTGTAACCAGGGTTTTCTAACCCAGCTACGAAATACTTGGTAGCCTACATCGGCAGTACAAAGTGCATCACCATGACTCAAAATATATTGTTTGCCCGCAATCTCAATGCAAGAAGGATCCTTGAGTAGTGTCATACCGGTCTTTTTGAGAAAATCAGGACCAACTAAAAAGTCTCGATTCCCATGCATGTAGAAGGTTTTGACTTTGGTTGACAGATTAGCCAGGGCGCGCCTGACTTCTCGTTGAAACGGGGATGGTGCAGCGATATCGTCACCAACCCAATATTCAAATAGATCCCCTAAGATAAAGACCGCCTCTACCTTAGGAGCATCTTTTTCACAGAAATCAAAGAAACGTTGCGCCGTCAATGGCATTGACGGCGTGAGATGCAGGTCTGAAATGAGCAGGGCGCTCGAGTATTGCGGGATCATTCCTCGAGAACAGTGGCTTTCTCAATGACAACATCCTGGGCAGGAACATCTTGATGAAAACCAGAACTACCCGTTTTAACTTTACGAATCTGATCGACAACATCCATTCCGTCGGTCACTTTTCCAAAAACAGCATAACCCCAGCCCTGCGCATTGGGCGCGGTATAGTTTAAAAAATCATTGTCATTGAGGTTGATAAAAAACTGAGATGAAGCAGAGTGTGGCTCACTAGTGCGAGCCATGGCAACCGTGCCACGTTCATTCTTAAGACCATTATTGGCTTCGTTTTCAATTTCAGCAACAGTCGGCTTTTGTTTCATGCCAGCAGTCATGCCCCCACCTTGGATCATGAAGTTATCAATCACGCGATGGAAGATCGTGCCATCGTAGTGACCACTTTTAACGTACTGCAAAAAATTGGCAACGCTCTTAGGTGCTTTAACGGAATCTAGGGTGAGGGTGATATCACCCTGATTAGTTTTTAACAGTACTTGCGCCATTGCTTGATCTACTTTCTGGGAGGTTAGTGGTTGGAGGGTTATTTTGAACTGAATCTTTAGAGTTTGCAGGCCTCACGGGAACGCTCGCTGGGGGAGGACGTTTAGCAGGTGGCTTGAGTACATCCAATAGGGCCTTGGCTCGCAGAGTATATTGACGCTGGTTGGTCTGAGCCCCTTTTGCAGCATTTTCATACGCCTGGGCGCCCAGTCGAATATAGATTTCACCTAAATTGGCTGCAGCAATTGCATAAGTTGGACGAAGCTTTAGGGCAAGCTCTAGATAATCCCTTGCTTCAATCCAGTTGCCTTGGTTTGCTGCCATTGCTGCCAAATTGTTATAGGGCTCAGGTAGCTCTGGAAATTGCTGAGTAATTTCAATTAAGGTTTTTTTGGCATCGTCAAACTTGCGCATTTCAATTTGAAGTCGAGCTTTTACAAACCGGATTTGCACATTTTGCGGATCAGCTTCAGCGTCTCTTGAAAGAGGCTTTCAAAGAATGCGTTTGAATCGATTTGGATGCCAAGATATCTCAGAGAGTGAAACCCCATGCTCGCCACCATTTTGTCGTTGCCTTCTTCGTCTTTCTCAGGTATTCGCCATCCCACTCCCACCTCGCACGGCGTCCATCCCCACTTGTGAATTTTGATTTTGGGGAATATGTGGTCTGGTATCTCACTTCCCCACTCGACAAGGTAAAGAAACACCTAGCTCTCTATCGAAAGCAGGATATCAACAACTGGACATTCCAAAGTCGTGGCCAAGCCAGGCAGCGGAAAAAGAAATCGCAAACACAGCACCCAGTCACTCTGAGGAAAGAGAAACGACCAAAGTCTGTGTTCACGGAATGGAATCGAGCGATAAATACACGTGTATGGAGATGCTACACGAAGGATTATAGAATAAATGACAAGGATCGAGAGGAGACTGCAAACCGCCTCAAGATACACGCCTCACAACTTTGGCAAGATAGTGTGTTCCAGCGCAGGACGGGGCCTGCTGGAGCAAGGTGGAACCGCTGGCAAGAGAAGCGAACGCTGGAGATTAATAATTATATTATAGCTAAGTTAATATTAGCAAACAAAACACCTGCGTTTATTGCATGTGTCACATCTGCCTTAGCAGACAAACGTTTCCCACATCATAGCGTTCTGAAACCCAACTTTTTATCATCAATCGGTGGCGTCACTTAATAATTTATCTCTTAGGGGGAGCGGGGGGCTCTGGAAAGAGATTGCTTTATGTGCACACCCTGGACGTTTTTACAAGTGTAAATTAACTATTCGTTTTTGTCTGGGATGGGAGAAGAGTCCACACAACAGAGTATCACAAAGGAATATCTTGAAAAGGTGTGTGCATGCAT
>CAJARE010000276.1 GCA_903944255.1 uncultured beta proteobacterium | reverse complement strand
TTCAAGCGCATAAGGGCTGAATTTAGATATTGAGTAAATAACCGCATTTTTAGTGGATCACATTAATTAAATCGTAATTCTGTATGATTTGGTCGAAATGAGTACCTCCCAAGAAAATCCTTTTCATCCAAAATATCGTCCTGACATTGATGGATTGAGAGCTATAGCCGTTTTATCTGTAGTTGGATTTCACGCTTTTGGGGTGATGGGCGGCTATACAGGGGTTGATATTTTCTTTGTTATTTCAGGGTATCTCATTTCAACGATTATTTTTGAGGGGCTGGAAAAACAATTCTTTAGTTTTAATCAGTTTTACCAAAGACGAATAAGGCGAATTCTTCCTTCGCTTTTATTAGTTCTCATTGCTTGCTTAATTTTTGGTTGGTTTTCACTCTTTGCTGATGAATATGAGCAATTGGGCAAGCATGTTGTCGCAGGCTCTGCTTTCATTTCAAATCTTGTGCTGTGGAGTGAAAGTGGCTATTTTGATATAGCCGCCGAAAAAAAACCTTTATTACATCTCTGGTCTCTAGGCATTGAAGAACAATTCTATTTCTTTTGGCCAATTTTTTGCTGGCTATTTTGGAAATTTCGCGCTCACTACTTGTGGATTATTTTAGCAATTACGACTTTTTCATTTGGCTTGAATGCTTGGTTGGTTGAAATCGATGGCGTAGCAACTTTTTATTCACCAATAACGCGTTTTTGGGAACTGTTGGCAGGCGCCTTCTTGGCCTATGTTGTGCTTTTTAGTCCGGAGTCATTGGATAAGATAAAACGCTTTAACAATACATTCAGCATCCTTGGGCTGGCGCTTATTATTATTAGCATTTCGGTTTTTACTAAAGACTTGGCTTTTCCTGGATGGTGGGCAGCTATACCGGTGCTTGGCGTTTTTTTATTAATTATGGCTGGACCAGATACATGGGTCAGTAAAAAAATATTATCTAATAAAGTCTTAGTTTGGTTTGGTCTTATCAGTTTTCCATTGTATTTATGGCATTGGCCCTTACTAACTTTCGTTAGGCTGTTAAGCGATAGCCCAAGATACCTAACAATAGCATCGGTTATAAGCTCAATCTTTTTAGCTTGGCTTTCATATAGATACGTAGAAAAACCAATTCGATATGGAAAAAATCAGACACAAAAATCGATATGCCTACTAGTGGCGATGCTTGTAGTTGGAATTTCTGGTTTGATTATTTATCAAAAGGCGGGTCTTGAATTTAGAATTGATGATGGGCAAGAAGGGCGCCTCACTCAAGAGTATCGTACTCAACTGGAATGGCCTAATAAATATAACCATAGTGACGCGTGTAGAGCTAAATATGGCGCGGATCAATATTGTTTAATTAATGACATCAGTAAACCACCTAACGCAGCTCTTATTGGGGATTCTCATGCGAATCAGTTTTACCCCGGTCTTGAGAAATACTATTTATCAAAAGGTGAAAATTTAATTTTATTGGGTGCTGGTGCATGCCCACCATTCTTTGGAATAGATAGGCTGGCTAAGACTTCAAAACAAAATTTTAATTGTTACGCACGCACTGCAAAATTGTACGAATTTGTACTAGATGATCAGAATATCAAAACGGTTTTTATCGCTTTTTATCATAATCTCACTTTTGAAGATAATTTTATCTTTGAGGATAAGATAGGCAATATAAATACTACTAATAACTACCAGGCTACCTTGGATTCTCTAGCTAGAACTATTAATATGCTTGAAAAGCGCGGAAAAAAAGTGATCCTTATTTATGATATGCCAAATATAAATAAGGATATTAGAGAGTGTGCTTTTGTTAGGCCAGGTATTTCGAAAAAGCCAAAATGTGATCTTAATCAAATAAAGTTAATTAATGATTTTGAGATGTACGACAAAATGATTGGAGAGCTTCAAAAATTAACCCATGTAGAAATTTTTGATACTCGCCCATATTTGCCAGAAAACTTTCCTATAGATTCTGATGGTAATCTAAATTACAGAGATTCCACTCATTTATCCTATCGAGGTTCATTGTTCTTCTCTGATAAATACCGTTTTTGATACCCCTAGAACTTTGCTGCCAGATTTAGCGCTAGAGTCTATGCATTTACCATAAAAAATCCCGCTTGTATTAAGCGGGATTTTGGTGAAGTAGTTTGGATTACGAAACTGCTTTGACCATATCCTCTACAACTTTCTTCGCGTCACCAAAGACCATCATGGTTTTATCCATGTAGAAGAGTTCGTTATCAAGGCCGGCATATCCTGCAGCCATTGAGCGCTTGTTGACAATAATCGTTTTTGCTTTGAATGCTTCCAAGATAGGCATACCAAAGATTGGGCTACCAGGTGTACGTGCCGCTGGGTTCACCACGTCATTTGCACCCAGCACTAAGACCACATCAGCCTGCCCGAAATCACTATTGATATCTTCCATCTCAAATACTTGATCGTATGGCACTTCTGCTTCAGCCAAAAGCACGTTCATATGACCAGGCATACGTCCTGCTACTGGATGAATCGCATATTTCACCGTAACACCATGGTGAGTGAGCTTCTCAGTGAGTTCTTTTAAAGCATGCTGCGCACGAGCCACTGCTAAACCATAACCAGGAACGATGATGACAGTGTCAGCATTTTCCATGAGGAATGCAGCATCATCAGGAGAGCCAGTCTTATAGTTCTTTGGACTACCATCGTCGCCACCACCAGCAGCAGCTTCAGCACCGAAGCCGCCAAGGAGAACGGCAAGGATGGAACGGTTCATCGCCTTACACATAATGTAAGACAGAATCGCACCAGAAGAACCAACGCATGCTCCAGCAATAATCAACACTGGATTATTTAAAGTAAATCCAATACCGGCAGCGGCCCAACCAGAGTAACTATTGAGCATTGAGACAACGACCGGCATGTCTGCGCCCCCAATCGGGATTATTAAAGTCACACCCAATATCAAAGCAATGCCACACATGATTAAGAATGCGGCATGGCTATCGCCCATGTAATAAACAACACCAGCACCTACCATACCAATTGCTAGGGCTAAATTGAGCAAGTGTTGTCCGGGGAAAGTCCCGGGTTTGCCGCTCACTTTGCCAGATAATTTACCGAATGCAATGACAGAAGCAGTAAAGGTAATAGCACCAATGAAAGCGCCAATGAAAAGTTCAATCTTTTGTGCGCCATTGTGGTCTTGTGCTGGATTGATGACTGCTGCAATCGCAATTAAGACGGCAGATAGACCCACAAAAGAGTGCATCAAAGCAACCAGCTCAGGCATCTTCGTCATCTGGACGCGTTTAGCAGCAATGATGCCGATAATGGCGCCACCAACAATCGCTACGCCAATTAAAGAAATCACTGGCTTGAAACCGGGAATGAAGAAGGTGGTAATGACGGCCAGGAGCATTCCAATCATGCCGAAGGTGTTACCTTGGCGTGAAGTGGTGGGCGATGACAAGCCACGCAGCGCCAGGATAAATAGCACTGAGGAAATGAGGTAAGAAATAGCGGTGATATTTGACATTATTTTGGTCTCTATATAGATCTTGTTCTAGTGTTATTTAGTTCCAGCTGCATCAGCTTTAGGAGCTTTTTTCTTGAACATTTCTAGCATGCGACGGGTGACCATAAAGCCACCAAAAATATTGATAGATGCGAGGAAAACGGCAACCGCACCAATCATGCTAGTGAGTGTGATTTCATCTCCGCCGATAACTTCGGTTTGCAATAAAGCGCCCACAATAATGATTCCAGAAATGGCGTTAGTTACAGCCATCAAGGGAGTATGTAGTGCTGGAGTAACGTTCCAAACAACGTGATAACCAACAAATATGGCTAACACGAAAACAGTGATGTTTTGGACTGTGAGGATGCTTTGAAAGGCAGCGAGATCCATAATATTTCCTTAGAATTTTTACTATTAGTTTTTGCGGATGGCTTGACCATCACGGCATATTAGACAGGCGGTCACGATGTCGTCATCTGTTGGGACCACTAACTTCGCATCTTTATCGACAATCAGCTTAAGAAAGTCGAGTAAGTTACGCGCATATAAGGCAGATGCGTCGGCAGCAACCATACTTGGTAAATTGGTATAGCCAACAATCTTTACGCCATTTGCGTTCACAATCTTGTCTGCTTGAGTCAGCGGACAATTACCAGATCCGTTATCACCTTTGCCAGCAGCTAAGTCGATTACTACTGATCCAGCTTTCATATTGGCAACAGTGTCGCTGTGAAGCAGTACTGGAGGTTTGCGACCTGGAATCAATGCAGTGGTAATGACGATGTCAGCTTGTTGAGCGCGCTCTGCTACCAGAGCAGCTTGACGCTTCATCCAGCTTTCTGGCATAGGCCTTGCATAACCACCAACACCTTTTGCGATTTCACGCTCTTCATCTGTCTCATAAGGTACGTCAACAAACTTAGCACCCAATGATTCAATTTGTTCTTTAGCAGCAGGGCGTACATCAGATGCTTCAATGACTGCACCAAGACGTTTGGCTGTTGCAATTGCTTGAAGACCTGCAACACCAGCACCCAAAATTAATATACGCGCTGCCTTAACAGTGCCAGCAGCAGTCATGAGCATTGGCATAAAGCGTTGATATTCATTAGCCGCAACCAGAACTGCTTTATAGCCAGCAATATTCGCTTGCGATGAGAGTACATCCATACTTTGTGCACGAGTAGTGCGGGGTGCAGCCTCTAATGAGAATGCTGTCACGCCTTGCGCGGCCATTGCAGCAATGTTGTCATTATCAAATGGGTCGAGCATGCCCAACAGCACACTACCCGCTTTAATTTGCTTGAGTTCACTCGCTTCTGGCGCCCGTACTTTAAGTACCAGCTCTGCACCAAAGGCATCTGCAGCACTGCCAATCGTGGCACCTACTGCTTCATATGCGGAGTCAGGCTGACTAGCATGTAAACCAGCATCTTTTTGAATGACGACGGTATGAC
>CAJARE010000275.1 GCA_903944255.1 uncultured beta proteobacterium | reverse complement strand
GTAACTAAAACTGCCTTGGTTAATGCTGCCTCTGTTGCTGGTTTATTGTTAACTACTGATTGCGCCATCTGCGAAGCACCAAAAGATGACTCAGCTGGTGGCGGAATGCCTGACATGAGTGGTATGGGCGGTATGGGTGGTATGGGCGGTATGATGTAATTGTCTGATTTCCACGGCTATCTAGCTGTAGAAACAAAAACGCCTGGTTCAAAAGACCAGGCGTTTTTTTGTAAGTTTTATCTAAAAACCTTACGGTACATATTGAACAACATAGCTTAACTTTGAACTAAGAAAGTCTAACAATTCTTTTTCTCTATGGATTGATTGAATCTGATTCTTTGGGATGGTAATTTGGATCGTATTTTCGGAAATTAATTTTCTGGTCTGACCATGAATGCCAAAAAGCATTGGGAAAATAAGATCATCATGAAAGATTGGCCCTAAATACTCTACTGAAAATTGTTTTGCTAGATGGTTTGGGGCGAACTTAATGCCTAAAGATTCTAGTTGAGGTCTGAATATTCCGGTTAATTGGACATCTTCATTTTGCAGTACTTTTTCATCGGTAAAATAATATAGGGCACCATGGGAGCTGGGCGCATTCAAAAATTTTTTACTGCGTAAGCTTAAGCCCCCATTTTGTATCACTATTGGTTTTGGGTCGGAGATTCCAGCCCATTGGTAGCTTTGGACCAGCTCATTGCCTACAAAAGCCGCATGGCATGGAGCGCCGATATAGTCATAATTTAGGAATTCATCTGACCAATTCTTACCATCAATTACCCAGCCATCATCTTGAATGATGAGGCAGTAATCGGTCTTGATAAAGTGCTGTAGAGAAAACATGACGAACAGACTATATTGGCGATAGTCTAGAGGCAATATTTCGACCCACTCCACGTTTTCTGGCAGGTTCTCGGGCCTTGAAGGGGAGATCAGCAATCCTTTGCTCCCAGGTAGCTCGCTTAAGCTTCTCGATAAGGCGGGCAAAGAAGAGGAGCCATCATTGTGGCCAACTATAGAGGTAATCGTTAAGAAGGAGTATCTGTTCATTACTTAATAATTTTATACGCAAATAATATTTATAAATTAACATTCAAACATATGAATTTGACTCCTCATCCATTATTTCTTCAAGCTTTAAGTGCCCTGCAAGTCGGCAATGCTTTGGGGGCCAAAACACTTCTAAAGCGTTTATTACAGTTAGCACCAAAAAATAGTGATGCACTGCATTTAATGGGAATTGTGTGCGGATTGCAGAAAAAACCCTTGGAGGCTATTGAATATCTTAGGCGCAGTGTCAAGTTATCCCCCAATGATGCATCTGTACACTTTAACTTAGCCAAAGCATTCTCGGACGCCCAGTTAGATGGAGAGTCCGTTCGCCATCACATGAGGGCAACCGAGTTGGATTCATTAAACCCGGATGGGTGGGTAAATTATGGGAAAAGTCTTGATCATTTGAGAAGGCCAGATGAGGCATTAATTTGCTATGACAAAGCCATTGAATTGAAGCCTGATATGGCAGAGCCTTGGTTTAACCGAGGAAAGATATTAAGTGATTTAAAGCGTTATGAAGAAGCGTTGGATTCTTACGAAAAAGCTTATGCAATTAGGCCAAATGAAAGTTTTTTATTAGGCATCTTGCTTCATCATCAGATGTTGATATGCAGATGGGATGGATTGGATGAACTCTACAGAGTAATTCAAGAGGGTCTTCTGCGCGGTGAAAAAGTTGCAGAGCCTTTTGGCTTTCAGGCAATTTCAGATTCCGAAGAGGATTTAAGGCGATGTGCAGAAATATTTTCAAATGATTTTTATCCTGCTAAGCCTAGTCATACTCCCTTAATACCTCAACCTAAGAAGGAAAAAATACGAATTGCTTATGTTTGTGGGGAATTTCGAGCGCAAGCTACATCGGTCTTAATGACGGGCCTTTATGAAATGCACAACAAAGATATATTTGAGATATACGCTTTTGATAATGGTTGGGATGATGGCAGTAAATTACGCGAGCGCATCAATAAATCATTTACACAAATAATTGACATTACTGCGATGACTGATATGGAGGTAGCCAATACCGTATCACAATTACAAATCGATATTCTAGTTAATCTTAATGGTTTTTTTGGTAAAGCTCGGCAAGGAATTTTTGCATTAAGAGCGGCTCCAATTCAGGTAAATTACCTTGGATTTCCTGGTACCTTGGGCGCATCTTATATGGATTACATCATCGCAGACGGCATTGTTCTACCAAAATCTAGCGAACAATTTTATGTAGAAAAAGTGATTGCATTACCAGATTCATATCAGGCTAATGACCACAATAGAGAAATATCATCAAAGATATTTAATAGGGTGGATGAGGGTTTGCCAGAAACAGGTTTTGTATTCTGTTGCTTTAATAATAATTATAAAATTACACCAACTACATTTGACTCTTGGATGCGAATCTTAACTGCGGTTGAAGGCAGTATTCTTTGGTTAATTGAGGACAATCCTTATGCTGTAATTAACCTGAAGAAAGAGGCTGAAGAAAGAGGGGTAGCGGGGGATCGTTTAATCTTTGCAAAACGCTTGCCTCTTACCGAGCATTTGGCCCGTCACCATTTGGCAAATCTTTTCTTAGATACACTTCCCTACAATGCACACACCACTGCAAGTGATGCTCTATGGGCCGGCGTCCCAATATTGACTTGCATGGGAAAGACTTTTCCTGGGCGGGTAGGAGCAAGCTTATTGCATGCACTTGATTTACCTGAGCTGATTACTTATTCGACGGAAGAGTATGAGGCACAAGCGGTTAAATTAGCCTTAAATACTGATCAGATTGAGGTCATAAAAAATAAATTGGCTGAGAATACATTAACTCAACCATTATTTGATAGCCGCCTGTTTGCGCGCAATATCGAGGATGCATACTTGAACATGTATCAAGCACAATATGAAAAGGCTGAAAAGGCTGAAAAGGTGTAACTTTTCAGCGCTCTTAGTATTCGATTGCAATTAAATTTATAGGGATCAATATGATTTGTCGCCAAAGGGTCATAAAGACTGTTCTATTTATCTTAGCATCTATAGGATCCGCCCTCACATGCAGCCCGGTCTTTGGCCAAAACTCTGAAGAGAGTAGATCTAAATTTGAAAAAAGTGTTTCCAACCTTCGAAACCAGCGTCACTGTGAGGTTCTATATGGCAATCGGAATTTTCTTAACTTAGTAGTTAAGGTGTTTAATACTCAAGGTCTCAATAATTGTCCGGAAGATCAATGGAAGACCCTTACAAAAGCATCTGTCGAAAAAACTTATAACGCTTCCTTTGTGCTTTTGAATGGTCCAAGGTGTTGGACCATGGATGAAATTCAGGCGGGAGGGTAATACGGTAAGTAATATTCAAGAATCATTTGGCGGTATTGAAATAAATCTACGTGCCACAGTGACCATAGGATTGATGAAGCAGCTCATAGGAAGTCAGAATTATTCACCTAATGAAATTACGAGAACTACTAATTTCATATATAAATCTGGCGAGATGGTGTATGAGTTAATTTCTCCAGTAGGTGAGATCTATATGATGCAGTCTTATTCACAAATCATTAATCCAAAGCTGGAGATGAGGGACTTACCAGAGCTGGATAAACAACTCCATTTACCTGTCGGCTGGAAATATCAAAGCAGAAAATTGCAACAAGATTTATCGCTGACAGCTAATGGTATTGCTTACGTTCTTCAGGATAACTTGAAGAATAGCTATCAACGCCGGTGACTCAGGAATAGAAGGGTTGCTTATAGAGCAGTCTTGTTTAGAGCAAGCTTGCCTTGATTAAATGAGGATATTTTTTCATTTGAGCGCTGAGTTCTTCTGGGTAGTAGTCTATCGGGTGAAATGCCCATTCATGGTCAGGTCTATTTAGATGGTCTATACCTAGATGAATACATCTCTCCAAATACTTTAAATTGTTTATTTCCGCCGTATTTGTTTCTTGATGTGCAAAAGCATCTATCTTTTCTGATACCTTTTGCGCCCCCCCAAGGTAGGAGAAATGCCATCCAGCATTTCCAATCGATGGCATATTTTCGTGAACTCTCTTTTTGGAAAGATCACCATCCTGTTTGATGAGTGCTACTTTGGAGTAAAAGGGATGCAGCCATTTAGAATTTTGATTGCCTATTCCGCGACAGTTTAAAAAATAATAATGGAATTGCATTTCTAGGCGAGCACATTCGAGGGAGAGCTCTTTATTCCTAAGGGCATCCCCCAAAATTGGCTGCCAAATTTCGTCAACGTCACAAATAAAGGCAATATCTTCAGAATTTTGATGGGTAAGATAGGAGGAGAGGTAGTTGCGCTGTCCGGTTTCCAATTTCCAGGAAGCTGATTCTGGATTGTAGGAGTCATCCTTTATTGAGAAGTCATACCCTGCAATATTTGGCTCATATTGCAGTAGAACAATTTTATCTTCCCATTTCTTAAAATGCTTATGATTTTCTAAAAAATGATATTTTTTATCTTTTCCAGCATGGGTAAGATTTGACTCGCAGATTACAAAGGTATCTACATGGTTATATAAAAGCTCTAGACGGATCTTAAGAAGATCAATCTCATTAAAAAAAGTAAATGCATCTATTATTTTCATGAAAAGTACTAAATCAGCCGGCTTAATTTTTTGGTTAGCAATCTAATTGACTCGCAATATATTATAAGTAGCTTTGAGGAGATAATGTCAGATGAGGGGTATATTATTATTTTTTTGGTTAGTTACCTTTCAATAATTGATGAACTGTGAATTGTTATGATAAGCGTGGAAATGATTGGTCGCCTTGGAAATAACATGTGGCAGTATGCCGTGTGCCGCACTATTGCTGAAGATAAAAATTATGACTTTCATATTCCCAGATCTTTTTCCGGCTCAGAATTATTCGATTGCTCGCTAGGCGTTGAGCTGGACCTAACCAATCAAAAGTTTATTGACGGCTACATGCACAATAGCTTTATGGCTCAGTTTTATAACCCACATATATTGGAAATCCTGGACTTTACGAAACTAGTTGGGTTCTTTCAGTGTGAACGATATATAGAAAAAAACAAGAGCAATATCCAGGGCTGGTTCTCACTTAAAAATCCAAATTATAAATTGCTTGATGAGCTCAATTTGAATGGAGAGGTATGCGTCATCAATTTTAGAGGTGGGGACTATAAGGAGATTGCTGATGTTTATCTGGATATAAACTATTGGAAAAATTCAATTGCAGAAATAAAAAAAATTAACTCCAATATCGAATTTATTGTTGTGACGGATGATGTCAAAGAGGCTCAGCTATTTTTCCCAGAATTTCCAGCCTACCATTTTAATGTTACTGATGACTTCCTCTTAATTAGCCATGCAAAGTATCTTATCGTTGCAAACTCTACTTTTTCTTGGTGGGGGGCTTGGTTGAATATGGCGTGTAAGATGGTGATTGCGCCAAAATATTGGATGAGATACAACCAGAGTGAAGGTTGGTGGGCGCCTGGTGAAAGTATTACTAGAGGCTTCTATTACATGGACCGATCCGGAAAACTCTATTCATCTGCTGAATGCATAGATGAGGTAAATCAGCATAACTTTAGTTATGCAAACTTCCCATATTAAAAAGAGCTTCTTTTTAATAGCCTTAATTTAGTCATTAGCTAAGTTGAGAATATATTTGGCGAAGTTGAATCAGTGATCCGAGTGGATCATGCGCCTCTGCAACCTGATGCAGCTTGATGATATTGTGGTGATTGATATGTGTCGTATAAATTTCTTTGAGCAACCCCTCCATGCCATGCGCTCTGATGCTAAGAATAAGATCGCGCATAGAGGAAGGCGATCCAATTCTGGCGATGATGGCGCCCATTAATTCAATTAATTGAGATTCTTGAAGAAAGGATGGAAAGCTTGCGGGCTAGTGAAATCCAAAGACATCTGATTTGAATTGGACCTTTCCTCCGGCATCATACGCAAATTTCTCTGCGAGTTGATATGGAGCAAAACGAATCCCCTGCATTTCGAGATGTTGTCGATAGTGAGTACAGATCAGCTGATCTTCAAGTTGATCAAATGGATTGGAAAGATTGATATTAATTTTTAAGTCAGCAAGCGTATCAAATAGGCGCAGTGATCTGAGGCTGAAGCCACCATTTCCTACCCAGGTGCCATTTGGAGGTCCGATGTAATCATATTTCAAAAATTCATCAGACCAAGATGGTGGATTAATTGGAAATCCATCCCACTGAAATACTAAAAGATGATCATTTTTGATGTGGTTTGGAACTTGATTAAATAGGGCATGCCCATATTCGTTCATTGAGGTGATAGGCTTTATCTCAATGAAGTCAATTTTTTCAGATGAGTCTGGAGCTACATCTGAAAAAACGTGAATAGTTTCCACATTCTCAAGGCGCTGAACCATTTTCCTGTCTGGATAAGTATCCAAAATTACGGCAGAAATTTTTAACATCTATTGTTCATAGTAAATCTAATGCAGTGGCGATCTGGGTGCTTGCTTAGTGCATTCATCTAAATTACCAATCCCTTTTAATCAACAGCCTTGACCATCTCTTCCACTACCTTCTTCGCATCACCAAAGACCATCATAGTTTTATCCATGTAAAAGAGTTCGTTGTCTAGGCCGGCATAACCAGCGGCCATGGAGCGCTTATTGACAATGATTGTTTTTGCTTTGAATGCCTC
>CAJARE010000274.1 GCA_903944255.1 uncultured beta proteobacterium | reverse complement strand
GCCACCTTTGGCATTGACCTCTTCCTTAACTGACATTGCTAATGAGCGGGTTTGACGATTACTAGAGCCCGTTGCAATGATCACGCGATCAAATAGTTCACTTAATTTAGTAGTGTCGTAAACGCGAATATCTTGCGCCTTCACATCCTCTAGGGCATCAATAATGACACGTTGCAGTTTTCGTAAGTCCATAGTTTCTTAGTAATTTATTTTGTATTTAGAGTGATCTTAGCCTGATTATTGGTACAAGCCTAGATTTGTAATGATTTGTAGGGTGTGTGATGGGATCTGATCAGGTTCAATCAAATTTCGGTCAGATGTTTTTAGGCGATTCCTGAGGTCTGTTGAGGAAAGGTCAACAGATAGGCTCTCATCTATATAGATGAGGCCATAAGGTGTAGTTTCAAGGGCAATAAGATCTTGAGTTTGATGTTCTTGTAAGGCTTTCCTGATTTCAGGGCTCATCTCAGCTGCAAGATCATAATTTGGCCTACTGGCTACCGCAAAGTTCATATACTTAAATAAATCTTGCCAAGAATTCCATGTGGGAAGATTAATCAGGGAATCCACTCCAGTTAACCAAATTAAATTGGCTTCAGATCCATAGCGTTCACGTAGAGATTTAGCTGTATCAATACTGTAACTAGGTCCGGCACGTTCAATCTCGAGACGATCAATGCTAATTTGCGTTGGAATCTGAAGGTACAAGAGCGCTCTTGCTAAGTCGATACCAGCTGCTTCAGTCAGTTGAAAACGAATTTCTGCAGGGGTGATATCAGAACCCTTTTGCCATGGCTCACCGCTAGGAATCAGAAGCAGTTCATCTAAATGTAATATTTTTGCAAAATGAATCGCTAGCTTGAGATGGCCAATATGCGGCGGATCAAAAGTTCCCCCGAGGATGCCAATTTTCTTTAAAGTGCTCAAGCTAACCAATCACGCGGCTTGAGATAATAGTCATATAACTTGGCCTCAGGCGTTCCAGGTTCAGGCACATAGTTGTACCACCATTGCACTACTGGAGGCATCGACATCAAAATGGACTCTGTACGACCACCAGAGTGCAGGCCAAAAATGGTTCCTCTATCGAAGATGAGGTTGTATTCCACATAACGACCGCGACGATATTCTTGGAAGGATTTTTCTGCAGAGGTAAAGGGATCTTGATAGCGGCGCTGCACAATCGGTAAGTAGGCATTGATAAATGAGTCCCCAACCGCGCGTGTCATTGCAAAACTGTTTTCAAAGCCAAGTTCGTTAAAGTCATCAAAGAAAACGCCACCAATACCACGGGGCTCATCACGATGTTTTAAGTAAAAATATTCATCACACCATTTTTTAAAACGTGGGTATAACTCCGCTCCAAAGGGATCGAGCGCATCCTTAGCGGTTTGATGAAAATGCTTACAGTCTTCATCCACGCCATAGTAGGGGGTTAAATCAAATCCACCTCCAAACCACCAAATCGGCTCCTTATCTTCTGCTTGAGCAATGAAGCAGCGCACATTCATATGGGTGGTGGGTGCTTTGGGGTTATGTGGATGAAAAACTAGTGATACTCCTAGGGCCTCGAAGCTGCGACCAGCCAGTTCAGGTCGGTGGTGAGAGGCGGAAGGCGGCATTTGATCGCCTCTTACATGAGAAAACCCCACTCCACCTTTTTCTAAAATATTGCCACCAGTCAATATGCACGTGCGACCATAGCCTTTGAGTTTGCTGTCCTCGGGCTTATGCCATTCATCGGGAATAAAGGCTGTACCATCAAGCCCGCTCATGGCATTAGTGATGCGATCTTGTAAGCCTAAAAAATAGTCTTTTAAAAGTGCGATGTCGATTTGGGTAGATTGGGAGGACAAGATAAATAAGCTCTTTAGTAAGGAGATTTATTGCTTGATAGCACGATAGCCAATATCTTTACGATATTGCATGCCGTCAAATTGAATTTTATCGATCGCTTCATACGCTTTTTGTTGAGCGCCTCGCACGGTGTCGGCAAGGCCAACGACACACATTACACGGCCGCCAGAAGTTAGCAATTTGCCATCCTCTAATTTAGTGCCTGCATGAAAGGTAATTTGATCTTCAGTGTCCATCGGAACCCCGCTAATGACATCACCATTGCGCGGAGTATCTGGGTAATGATGCGCTGCGAGTACAACACCTAAGGCGGTGCGACGATCCCATTCCAGTTCCACGTCATTGAGCTTACCATCTACTGCATGATCTAAAGCATTGACTAAATCACTTCGTAGGCGTGCCATGATGGGCTGAGTTTCAGGGTCACCCATTCGGCAGTTAAATTCGAGAGTCTTGATTTTGCCATCGGGAGAAATCATCAATCCTGCGTATAAGAATCCAGTGTAAGGAATACCATCTGATTCCATTCCTTTAACGGTAGGCATGATCACTTCACGTAAAGCACGCGCATGAATTTCCGGAGTAACAACAGGGGCGGGAGAGTAGGCACCCATACCACCAGTATTTGGCCCTTGATCGGCATCTAATAAACGCTTGTGATCTTGACTAGTGGCTAAAGCAAGAACATGTTTACCATCGACAAGCACGATAAAGCTAGCCTCTTCACCAGTTAAGAATTCTTCGATGACGACTCGCGCACCAGCATTACCCAATTTATTATCGGCCAGCATCATATCAACAGCAGCATGAGCTTCTTCTGGACTCATCGCCACTACAACACCTTTGCCGGCAGCTAAGCCATCTGCCTTAATCACAATGGGCGCTCCATTAGCATCAATATAGGCATGTGCCTCAAGCGTATTAGAAAAGGTTTGATAGTTGGCAGTTGGAATGCCATGACGTTTCATAAAGGCTTTAGAAAAATCTTTGGAGGATTCTAGCTGTGCCGCTAATTGTGTCGGTCCAAAGATGCGCAGGCCATTACTTCGAAAGACGTCGACGATGCCTGCAGCTAATGGAGCTTCAGGACCTACAACCGTTAAGTGAATTTTTTCGCGTATAGCAAAATCAACTAGCTCTTGTAAGTCAGTGATAGGAAGGTTTTCAATGCCGGCGGTAGATTGTTTGGCTGAAGCAGTACCGCCGTTACCGGGCGCTACAAATACAGTTTGTACTTGAGGAGATTGGGCAAGCTTCCAGGCAAGAGCATGTTCCCGTCCGCCAGATCCGATAAGTAGAATTTTCATAATAGAGAGACTGATGAAGGTTTAAAGGGCAGCATTCGTAAAGACTTCTTGAACGTCATCTAGGTTTTCTAGAGCGTCTAATAATTTTTGCATACTCTCTGCTTGATCGCCTTCTAGAGTAATTTCAGTTTCAGGACGCATCGCTACTGTAGCAAGTTCAGCCTTCAGTCCAGATTTAGCAATAGCATCTTGTACCTTACTGAAATCAGGAACCGGTGTTAATACTTCTAATGAGCCATCATCATGGCTAATCACATCATCAGCGCCAGCATCTAAGGCGACTTCCATCAGTTGATTTTCATTTGTACCCGGAGCAAATAGCATTTGTCCACAGTGCTTGAATAAGAAAGCAACTGATCCCTCAGTACCCATATTGCCACCATTTTTATTAAAAGCATGGCGTACTTCAGCGACAGTACGAGTCCGGTTATCAGTTAAACAATCCACAATCACTGCAGCACCATTAATGCCATAACCCTCGTAACGAATCTCCTCATAGTTCACTCCTTCGAGCGATCCTGTGCCGCGCTGAATTGCTCTTTGCACATTATCGTTAGGCATATTGGCATCTTTAGCTTTATCGATCGCTAAACGTAATCGTGGATTTGCACTGAGATCACCACCACCCAATTTGGCAGCAACAGTAATTTCTTTAATGAGTTTGGTCCAAATCTTGCCGCGTTTTTCGTCTTGACGACCTTTGCGGTGCTGAATATTGGCCCATTTTGAGTGGCCGGCCATGCGGGTGAGTCCTTTTAATAATTTGGCTAGAAGACCTCATTTTAAGGGGTTCTAGGGCAAAGGTAGCAGATTGCTACCCAATTTTTGTTACACTCTCATGTCTTAGCAGTACAAAGTATGAAAGTTAGCAGAATTTCCACTGCAAACACCTGCCTCGGTGATGGAATTGGTAGACGTGCCGGACTCAAAATCCGGTGCCGCAAGGCGTGGCGGTTCGAGTCCGCCCCGAGGCACCAAGTGACCTCCCTTTCAAAAAGAAAGGTCGACATTTTCTAATCTCATTTTGCTATCATGATTGCCACAATGGCCTTTGGGGGTCAACAACTAGCGGTAAGCTCATTGAGGATCAAGCTATGAAAAGAGTTGGTTTAATTGGTCTGGGAGCTATGGGCTCTGGCATGGCAGGATCGTTGCGAAGAGCCAATCTGGATTTATATGTTTACGATGTGCGCTCTGAGGTCGCTCAAAAGTTTGTGCAAAATGGCGGGACTGCTTGTTCATCGTTAAAAGAGCTAGGTTCGCTTTGTGATGTGCTTGTTTCGGTGGTTGTAAATGCCGCCCAAACTGAGGAGGTTCTTTTTGGATCTTCAGCCGCACCTGGTGTTATGGAAACTCTAAAGCCAGGCAGTGTCTTTGTGATGTGCTCCACCGTCGATCCTAATATCTCCATCACTTTTGAATCTCGTTTAGCCGAAAAAGGTGTTCTTTATGTAGATGCGCCAATTTCAGGTGGAGCGGCTAGGGCAGCTAGCGGTGAAATGACAATGATGACTTCAGCACGTCCCGAAGCCTATGAAAAAGTCAACGATATCTTAAATGCAATGTCTGCCACCGTATATCGCCTAGGAGATCGCGCTGGCATCGGCAGTAAGGTGAAAGTCATTAACCAACTATTAGCAGGGGTTCATATTGCCGCAGCCGCAGAAGCAATGGCCTTAGGTTTAAGAGAGGGTGTTGATCCAAATGCTTTATATGAAGTGATCACCCATAGCGCAGGTAATAGCTGGATGTTTGAGAACCGAATGGCACATGTACTTTCTGGGGACTATCAGCCTTTATCTGCTGTGGATATTTTCGTAAAAGATCTTGGTATTGTGCTGGATATGGCGCGCGCTAGTAAATTTCCTCTGCCATTATCTTCAACGGCTCATCAAATGTTTATGCAAGCCTCAACAGCTGGTTTTGCAAAAGAGGATGATAGTGCGGTGATTAAGATATTCCCTGGGATTGAATTACCAAAGGCATCGAAGTGAGCATTCTTCTTGGCTGCATTGCTGACGACTTTACCGGCGCAACTGATCTAGCCAATAACTTGGTCCGCAACGGAATGCGGGTTGTACAAACGATTGGTATTCCACAGCGTGGCTTAGATCAAGATTTTGATGCGGTTGTAGTGGCTTTGAAGTCTCGTAATCTTGAGTCGGGAGAGGCTATAGCTCAATCCCTAGAGGCTCTAGATTGGTTACGCACCCAAGGGGCCCAACAGATTTATTTTAAGTATTGCTCCACTTTTGATAGCACTCCTAAGGGCAATATCGGACCGGTTACTGAGGCCCTGATGGATGCCCTTGATACAGATTTTACGATTGCCACACCTGCTTTTCCGGACAATGGACGCAGCGTCTTTAAGGGTTATTTATTTGTAGGTGATGTGCTATTAAGTGAGTCGGGAATGCGGGATCATCCTTTAACCCCAATGACAGATCCTAATCTAGTGCGGGTACTCCAGGCCCAGTGTAAAAAGAAGGTTGGATTGATATCGTATCAATCAGTTTTAGCTGGTGCGCAAGCAGTTACGGACAGGATCGCTGAGTTGCGCGCTCAAAATGTGAGCATTGCTATTGTAGATGCTGTCTCAAATGAAGATTTGTATCGCATTGCTCCTGCCCTTAAGAATTTACCTTTGCTTACAGGTGGTTCAGGTGTAGCTATAGGTTTGCCAGGAAATTTTGGTTTGATCACTCGTCCAGAAACAAGCGTTCTACCTCCTGCATTAGGCTATCAAGCGATTATTTCTGGAAGCTGCTCTGAGGCAACGAATCGTCAAGTGGCATATTTTAAGCAACAGGGCGGAGCTGCATATGCCATCAATCCATTAGAGCTTGTTTCGGAATCAGCAAATGCAATATTGCCAAATATCTTAGCCTGGGCAAAGCCACTTTTACCTGCGGGGCCTGTATTGATTTATTCAACGGCCAAACCTGATGAGGTTCGAGCGATTCAAGCAAAACTGGGAATGCAAGCAGCAGGTAGTGCGATTGAAAATATGCTTGCCAGTATTGCCCAAGGTCTAGTGGGCTTAGGGGTAGGGCAGATTCTGGTAGCTGGTGGTGAAACCTCAGGCGCTTGTGTGCGTGAGTTAGGAGTAGATCAGATGCAGATTGGTCCACAAATTGATCCTGGTGTGCCTTGGTGTTATGCACAAGGAAAGCATCAAGCGCTTCACCTCACATTAAAATCAGGTAACTTTGGTACGGATGATTTTTTTACAAAAGCATTTTCTAAGTTATGAAACAGAATATGACAGAAGAACAATTCGCTCGAGATGAAATTTGCCGAATCGGCAAAAGTTTATTTGAAAGATCTTATGTTCACGCAACCGCTGGCAATATCAGCATTCGACTGAAGGATGGATTTCTCATCACTCCAACAGATGCTTGCCTAGGTTTCTTAGAGCCTACTCAATTGGCTAAGATTGATTTGCAGGGTCAGCAGGTGAGTGGTGATAGGGCGAGTAAAACAATGGCTTTACATGCAGCGATATATCAGGCTGCTGAGCAGTTTGATGCTGATACCTCATGCATCATTCACACACACAGCACGCATTGCGTTGCTTTAACTTTGGATCAGCGGCCTGCTGGTCAGGGTATTTCAAGCTATCCAGAACTCTTGCCAGCAATCACGCCTTATTTTGTAATGAAGGTTGGCCACGTGCCCTTATTGCCATACATGAGGCCTGGGGATGATGCCGCTCTTGATCCTGTCAAAAACGCCATCAAACATTACGGAATGCTGAGTAAGCCCATTAGAGCCTTGATGCTCTCGCGTTTAGGGCCTTATGTTTGGAATAACTCACCTACAGCCGCTATGGCTACCCTTGAAGAATTGGAAGAGACTGCCAAGCTGTGGCAAATGAAGCAGGGTTCTGTAGTCCCTCTAACAGAAGAGCAGCTCTCACAATTGCGCACTGCCTTTGCAGCGCGTTGGTAATAGACCGCTACTTTAATCTAATTCGATTTTGGCGTAGTCAACAACCTTTTGCCATTTTTGTGAATCTGCTTTAATAAATTCAGCTGACTTAGTGGCATTCATAAAATCAACTGTAGCCCCTAGCTTGACAAGAGAGTCAGACACTTCTTTTTGCGTCACAGCCTTCTGAATACTATTTTGTAGTTTTAAGGCAATATCTTGAGGCAAGCCCTTAGGAGCAGCTATGCCGAAATATGCCGATACCTGGAAGTTTGGAAAACCAGCTTCTTGCATCGTTGGAACTTGAGGAAGCGCCGGATTGCGAGTGCTGGTAGTGACAGCTAATGCTTTTAATTTATTGCCTTTAATTAAACCAAGAGCAGGTGGGAGGTTATCAAACATAAAATCCACATCCTTCGAGACTAAAGCTACGTTTGCTAATGCTGAGCCGCGATAGGGAATATGGACTACATAAATACCGGCCTGACTTTTCAATAGCTCAGCACTCAGATTTAAGGAAGTACCATTACCATTAGAGGCGTAATTCATTTTCCCGGGGTTTGCCTTGGCGCGCTTTACAAGCTCTGCAACAGAATTAATGCCGGAGTCAGGATTTACAAGTAACACATTAGGCAGTTGCCCAAAGATGGCGATGGGTTCAATGCTGCTTGGGTTATATGGCAAATTCTTATACAGCGCAGGACTAATCGATAAAGGTGGCGAAGCCATTAACAGGGTATATCCATCAGGGGTAGCTTTCGCTACTTCTGCAGCGCCTAAATTACCACCAGCCCCAGGTTTGTTCTCTACAACAATGGTTTGACCGAGTTCAGTTGAAAGAGCTGGGGTGATGAGGCGGGCAACGTTATCAATCAGACCGCCAGGAGGAAAGGGTACGATCAGTTTGATTGGTTTATTGGGGTAGCCTGTCTGGGCTTGACCACTAATGGAATTTAATGTGATGAAACAAAAAATACTGACTTTGATGATCGATAGAAAATAATGTGTCATATGAATTTTTTTGAAGTTATAAAGGTGCTTTATGGGTAAATATTCTTTCAGATTACCATGAAGTGGGCTCTTAAGGTGCCTTGTTAAATTTCATAGGTCTCCGATTTATTATTCATCGCCTGTTCCACAATTTTCTTGGTGAGTGTTGGCGAGAACAGCTCAATGAAGGTGTAAACAAAAGAGCGGAGATAAGCGCCTTCTTTTACTCCAAGATGGGTAACGTTATTGCCAAATAAGTGGCCGACAGGAATCACCTTGAGATTACGATCTTTGTCAGCGTCGTATGCAAGTCCAGCAACAATGCCTACGCCCATTCCGACTTCCACATAGGTTTTAATAACATCGGCATCGATCGCTTCAAGAATAATATCTGGACTTAAGCTGCGCTGCGCAAAGGCTGCATCAATCTTGCTTCGACCAGCAAATGCTTTGTCGTATGTGATGATTGGATACTTAGCCAGCTCTTCTAAAGTGATTGTGGCTTGATTAAGGAGGGGATGACTTAAAGGCACCATTAGGACATGCTGCCATTGATATCCTGGCAAAGCGAGTACACCTGGAGTATTGGCAATGCCTTCAGTGGCAATCGCAATATCGGCGCGATCATGCATGAGAAGCTCAGCAATTTGGCCTGGATTGCCTTGTTGAATGCTCACGCGGACTTTTGGAAAGCGCTTGGTAAACTCTGTGAGGACTTTAGGTAGCGCGTAGCGGGCTTGGGTATGGGTTGTCGCGATGACAAAATTGCCTTGATCTTGACTAGCAAAGTCTTTACCTACTCGCTTGAGGGTTTCTACTTCATCCAGGATCCGTTCAATTGAGCTCAAAATACGCTTACCAGGTTCTGTGAGAGAGCGAATGCGCTTGCCGTGACGACGGAATATTTCTACACCTAATTCATCCTCTAGTTCAATAATGGCCTTAGAGACGCCTGGCTGGGAAGTAAAAAGTGCTTTTGCAGCCGTGGTGAGATTGAAGTTTTGTCGAACTGCTTCTCTCACAAAGCGAAATTGGTGGAGATTCATCTAGATTCCTGTCTATATATCAAGAGCGATATAGGAATCTAATTCTAAATGAATTTTAGGTCTTAAGCCTTAGAAACCCTTCGAAGTCCTGCTAGGGCTAAGATTAAAAATAATAATGGCGGTACTAGGGCTGTAATGGGTGCTGGCCATGAACCTAAGAGTCCAACATTGGAGAACAGTGAGTTGAAGAGTTGAAAACCCATCCCGAGCATAATGCCACCGAATACTTTAATGCCAATGCTGCCAGCGCGTACCTTAAGATAAGCAAACGGCAATGCCAAAGCTAGCATCACATAAATAATGAATGGGTAAACCACTTTTTTCCAAAAAGCGATCGAGTGACGTTGAATGTCTTGTTTGTTGTCTTGTAAGTGGGTAATGAAGCGCCCTAAACTGAGGATCGACATTTTTTCTGGAGTGACAAGCAACACATTGAGAATCTGCGGGGTTATATCAGATTCCAAGGTGACTTTTGTGTGCTTTTGTGTTTCAGCTGTGAAAGCAGGATCCAATGGATCAGAGTACTTAGTTTCTGTAAAGTGAGTTTCAGTAACGTCGTTCAGAACCCAAGTGCCTGATTCATCAAAGTGCCCCGAAGCGGCGTTTCTAATAGAGAGTAGGTGAAAGACATCATCAAACTCATACATTCGAATATTACGAATTTCATTATCTTTATCGATTTTTCCAACGTTTACATAGCGCACGCCGGGTTGAATAGGGCCAGTACCATTTTGACCGCGCAGTCGATCTTTGACCCAAACACCCGTTTTAAATTGTGATGAGAAAGAAGAGCCTAAGGCCTTCATCCGGATTTGATCAGATTTTGCTTCAGAGTATGGGCCTACCCATTCGCTCATGACCAATGTTAGCAAAATGAGTGGTACGGCTATTTTGGCAAGGGTGATCAATCCACGTTTCACATCTAATCCAGCGATCCGTAAAATCGTAAATTCGGATTGACTTGCTAGCATTGAAAATACATAAATACTACCGATCAAGGTAGCAATGGGAATAATTTCTGAGATACGACTGGGTGCCTTCAGAAGGACATGAAGTAACACTAAAGGAAGGGTATATTGCCCCTGAACTGAGCCAAGCTCACTCAAGATATCAAAGAATAAAAATAGCGCTACTAAAGCGAACAAAATGAAGCCAAAAGTAGCGTAAATTTGCTTAGCTAAATACCGTTCAAAGATGTAAGGAAAAAAAAGTTTCATGTCGAGGCTTT
>CAJARE010000273.1 GCA_903944255.1 uncultured beta proteobacterium | reverse complement strand
TTCGAATCCTTTCGCCCCGACCATGATTCTTTAGTCCAGCAATTCGTGTTTCCATCTGCCCATAGCTCAGCTGGATAGAGCAACGCCCTTCTAAGGCGTAGGTCGCACGTTCGAATCGTGCTGGGCAGGCCAAATTTCATAGGGGTTTATATAAAAGTAGGCTGACCTATTGGCTCGATTGTGGTTAATTATGGTCTAGCTTGGCTAGCGTAAGTGTGGCCTTGCTCAAGCGTGGCGGATCCAGCTAACTATGGGTAACTTGGTGAAGAGAAAATTTGTCGGGTAAACCGACAAAATTGGCAATCTAGATAAATTTTGACCCTGACCATTTGGTGTCGGTTTAACCCGACATTGTTAATCATCTAAAATACTAGTGTGTATATTTCTTAATATGCGTTTAGATATTTAATTGGTCTATGTAGCTATTGATAGCAGGTGCCCATTAGGAATTTAAGTTATCTTTTAAAGTAAAAATTATGAAGCTTAAGCATATTGAAGTTTTTAATGCAATTATGATTACTGGCACTGCAAGTGCTGCGGCTGAGTTGCTTTATGTGTCTCAATCTGCCGTAACGCAAACATTACAACATGCAGAGTTGCAATTGGGGTATCAATTATTTTCTAGGCAGCGCAACCGGCTTGTTCCGACAAGTGAAGCTCATGCCCTTTATCCAGAAGTTCAAAAAGTAATGCTTCAAATAGAGTCTGTGAAACGATTGGCTCAGGCTTTGAAAGGCGGTCAGGAAATGCAGCTTAGGGTGTTAATCGTACCTTCGTTAGCTGTTAAGGTATTGCCTGCGGCGTTAAGTGTGTTTAGGAAAAAATTTCCTAAGATGTCAATTTCGATACGTACGCTTCATTCTAATGAAATTGCAAAGGCTATTGCTTTGCAGGAAGGTGATGTTGGTGTCGTTTATGGTAGTCAACCCCATCCTGGCTTAATTGAAGAGAGAATTGCTGTAGGTAATCTTGTTTATCTTACGCAGGCAGATAAAAAGAACAATAGAAACAAGACTGTGTTTTTGGAAGATGTTATCCATAGACCATTTATTCGTATTGATGAGAGGGATCCTTTAGGAGCGCTCCTTGCAACACAGTGGTCCAGGATGGGATATGCACCGCAAGGGGGCATAACAGTTCAAACGCACCATATTGCAATGGTTTTAGCAGAGGAGGGATTTGGCCCAGCAATTGTCGACTCTTTTACTGCATCAGCTTTAGGTGAGAATCTCGATTCAAAAGTTTTGTTACCTGAGGTTCCAGTGGAAATTTGTGCATTAATTCCACAGGGAGTTAGATCTGCGAATCCAGTAGCTTATTTTATTGAAGCCATTAAAGGTGTTACTGCAGCACTCTGATTTTTGATTAGTGGTTAACCCTAATATTTTTAATTGAGATAAGTTTTTTTGAGCTATAAGTAAAACTTATACTATGTAGCATAAAAACAATAATGGATAAGTTCACATCCCCATAGAATTCTTATTGTCTATTTTGACATATGTATGAGAAGGAGCAAGCTGTGAAAAATGCATTAATTCGTATAGGACTTTTGTCCGCAGTAGCATCTACTGCTTTTAGTTCAAATGTTTTTGCTGATTCAACATTAGATAAAGTTAAATCCTCAGGATCGATAACTGTTGCGTATAGAGAATCTTCTATTCCATTTTCATACCTTGGTGGTGATGGTAAACCAGTTGGTTTTGGCTGGGAGATCTGTAACATAGTTGTTGATGAAGTAAAAAAGAAGACCGGTAAAAAAACTTTAGATATAAAAACTCAGGCTGTAACATCTCAAAATAGAATTCCTTTATTGCAAAATGGAACAATTGATATTGAGTGTGGTTCAACGACAAACAATTCTGAGCGTGGCAAACAGGTTTCATTTGCAACAAACTATTTTTATACAGGTACTCGCTTTTTAACTAAAGCAAATAGTGGTATCAAGACACTTGCTGATTTAAAGGGTAAAAAAGTTGTTTCTACAACTGGCACGACTAATTACCAAGTTCTTAGAAATATTAATACAGAAAAAAATCTTGGCTTTGAGTTGGTTGGTGCAAAAGACCACGCTGATGCATTGTTGATGGTTGAGTCTGGAAGAGCTGATGCATTTGGTATGGACGACATTCTTTTGTATGGATTGCGAGCATCATCTAAAGATCCAAAACAATTAGTTGTTGTTGGTGATTCAATTCAGGTTGAGCCATATGCAATCATGTTGAGAAAAGATGACCCTGAATTTAAATCTTTGGTTGACGGTGTTCTTGCTAACCTCATCAAGACAGGTGAGTTTGATAAGTTATACAAAAAGTGGTTTGAGACAAATATTCCGCCAAAGGGAATTAACCTCAATGCTCCAATGAGTCAAGAGTTAAAGACAAACATGAAAGCCTTGTCTGATAAGCCTGCTATCTAAGTAAATTCACTATTTAATAGTTGTTAATAGACCTGGGGTAATACCCAGGTCCTTAGGAGTTCTTTTGTCTGAAAAAGCAAAACTATGAGAGTTTTAGGTATTCTGGGTGGCATGGGGCCATTAGCAACTGTTGATTTTATGTCAAAGGTGATTGCTCATACTCCAGCTAAACAAGATCAAGATCACATTCCTATGGTCATTAGCTCAATTCCTCAAGTTCCTGATAGAACGCTGGCATTTCGTGGTGAAGGGGATTCACCCCTTAGCGCCATGCTGGAAAACGCTAAAAGATTGGCTGTTGCAGGCGCTGATGGAGTTGTAATCACTTGCAATACTGCACATTTATGGTTTGACGAAATTCAAAAATCCATAAATTTACCAATGATTCATATAGTTGATGCAGCTATAGAAAAGGCGATTGAAAAGGTTGGCGCAAATCCATTATTGGGGTTACTAGCAACCGATGCAACACTTGCATCTGGCCTATATATCAATCGTGAAGTGAAAAATTTGTCAGGTGAGCGCATACAGGTACGCTGGCTGTTACCAACAGCAGTAGAGGTGAATGAATTTGTTATGCCTGGAATTCTGGCCGTAAAAGCTGGAAAAATTGAGGAAGGTCAGGAACTACTTATTCGTGCAGGAAATTGCCTTAAGCAGCGTGGTGCCAATGCCTTGGTTTTAGGGTGTACTGAAATCCCTATTGCTCTTGCAGGAGAAAGTCTTGGCATTCCACTAATTGATGCAACAGATGCATTGGCAGAAAAGGCGGTTGCTTGGTCCAGATGTTATGGAATTAGAAATGAATAAATTGATAGTAGAAAAGAAAGGGCATGTATGCGTAATTGGCGCTGGAATTATTGGTGCCACTACAGCCTATGCATTATCTAGAAGTGGTTGGTCTGTTACGGTTATAGAAGCAGAGCAAGAGGCTGGGATGGGCGCTAGTTTTGCCAATGGTGCTCAACTAAGTTACTCTTATGTGGAGCCGCTCGCAACCCCTTATGCACTAAAAAAAATCCCGTTCTGGCTGCTATCTTGTGATAGCCCAATACGTTGGCTGCCTCAGTTTAATAAAAAACATATCTGGTGGTTAATTAAATTTATATCGTATTGCAATTCAAAAAAAGTTCAAAGCACTACAAAGCAATTGCTTGATATATCGTTTCTGACAAAAAATTCATTGCATGGATGGTTGAATGATTTAGGAATTTCAGAGAGTGATATTTTGCTTGAGAAAACTGGAAAGCTGGTGATTTATAGAAATCAACACGAGCTTTCTGCCGTTAAGAAGCAGATTGAATTTCAAAAATCCTTTGGGTGCCAACAGGAAATACTGAGTGCCGACCAATGCATTGAAAAAGAACCATCTTTGGCTAGAATAAAGCGCGATATTGCCTTTGGGGTATACACATTAAGCGAGGAGGCTGTTGACTGTCATAAGCTTTCCCAATTGATTCTGAAGCACTCCGATGTTAATGAGATTTATGATGCAAGGGTTTTAAATTTCAATATTAAAGGCAATAAGATTGAGTCGATTAGGACAAGCAAAGGCGAGATTGCTGCCGATAAGTTTGTTGTAGCGGCTGGAATTGAAACGAATACGTTATTGCAAAAGATTAATAAAGAATTGCTGATTGAGCCAATTAAAGGGTATAGCGTTAGTTTCCCAATTATTAATCGAGACTATGCGCCAAATGGCTCTATTACTGATCAGAATCGAAAAATTGTCTTTGCAAGGATTGGAAATACCTTAAGGGTTGCTGGATACGCTGAAATCCTTGGCAATAATCTCAAAATTGACCAAAGGCGAATTGCATCTCTTGTCGCTGATGCAGAAAGAGTCTTTCCTGGTGCTATTGATCCAAAAAATTTCACCTCTTGGGCTGGATTAAGACCATGCTCACCTTCGGGAATCCCGTACATCCAAAGCATTGGACATGAGAATTTATGGGTTAACGCAGGCCATGGTTCTTTGGGATTAACGCTTTCAGTGGGGTCGGCTGTGTTATTGGCCAAAAAAATCGATAAATGCGGCTACGTTTAATTTTTAAAATCTATGATGAGTAAAAAAATGAGTGCAAATAGTGGTTTTAGGATTGAAAAAGATTTTCTTGGGTCAAATGAAATTCCAAATGATGCCTATTGGGGCATCCACTCGCTGCGTGCGGCTGAGAACTTTCCAATAACAGGTACGGTAGTAGCACGCTGGCCAAGTTTGATAAAGGCAATCGCTCAAGTAAAAAAAGCTGCGGCAACTGTAAATTTTAAATTCGGAGTAATCAATGAGCGGCAATCAGAGGCAATTATTAAAGCTTGTGATGATGTTATTGCCGGAAAGCTGAATGATCAATTTATTGTAGATGTTATTCAAGGGGGCGCTGGTACAAGCACCAACATGAATTCAAATGAGGTGATTGCAAACCGAGCTCTAGAGTACCTAGGGTTTAATAAAGGTGAGTATGAACATTTACATCCTAATGATCATGTGAATGCTTCGCAAAGTACAAATGATGTATATCCTACCGCCTTAAAGGTAGCGACTTGGTATGGAATGCTTGAGTTATTGAAGGCTATGCGTCTATTACGTATGGAATTTGAACGTAAAGCTGAAGATTTTAAGGCTGTTCTGAAGATTGGTAGAACCCAGTTGCAAGATGCCGTCCCCATGACTTTAGGTCAAGAGTTTATGACTTATGCGGTCATGATTGGCGAGGATGAGCAAAGACTAGCAGAGGCAACAAAATTGATTTCAGAAGTTAATCTTGGCGCAACCGCTATTGGTACAGAGATTAATACACCGATCGGCTATTCAGATGAAATATCCAAAATATTAGCTCAAATTACTGGCCTGGAGATTGTGAAGGCTAGTAATTTGATTGAGGCCACACAAGATACTGGCTCATTTGTACAATTGTCGGGCACTCTAAAGAGGGTTGCATGTAAGCTAAGCAAAATCTGCAACGACTTAAGATTGCTCTCTTCAGGACCGCAGGCTGGTTTCTGTGAAATATTTCTACCTGCGAGACAGGCGGGTTCATCAATCATGCCCGGTAAAGTGAATCCCGTGATTCCAGAGGTGGTAAATCAAGTTGCATTCGAGGTAATTGGTAATGATGTGACTATAACCATGGCAAGTGAAGCTGGTCAGCTGCAATTAAATGCATTCGAGCCAATTATGGGATGGTCTCTCCATAAAAGTATTAGCCATCTTACAAGCGCTTGTACTACGCTGCGAATAAATTGTGTGGCGGGAATCGAACCTAATTACCCACTACTGGAGAAGCGAGTTAGTGAATCAGTTACCTTGGCGACGGCTCTATGCCCAACAATAGGTTATGAAAGGTCCGCGCAAGTGGCAAAACGAGCGCTGGCTAACGGTGAAACAATCGCGGAAGCTGCGGAGGCACTGGGGTTTTTAACTGGGGTGGAGGTTGGTAGATTAACGCAATTAGAAAATTTAACTGGCATTCGCAAATAAAGGGGAGTGCTTTGAACTACGTATTTGATTGGTCTGTATTTTTAAAGGGTATTGGTGGCAAAGAGACCTACCTCACCTGGCTGTTAAGCGCCTGGCAATGGACTTTAATTGTTGCATTCCTGGGATTTATTGTCGCCTTTGTATTGGGATTTACTATGGGCGTTTTTCGAACAACTGGTAATAAGTACTTAGTATTTATAGGGACAGCTTGGACGGAATTATTTCGAAACATCCCAATATTAGTGCAGTTATTTCTTTGGTATTTTGTAGTGCCAGAGTTCTTTCCGATTACAAAAGCCATGCCTAGCTTCATGTTGGTAGTAATGGCGCTGGGTTTCTTTACATCATCTCGCATTTCTGAGCAGGTTAGAGCGGGTATTGATTCAATTCCAACGGGACAACGATATGCGGCCCTTGCATTAGGACTCACTTCATTTCAGATGTATCGATATGTTTTGCTCCCAGTAGCTTGTCGCATCATATTGCCGCCATTGACTAGTGAGGCGATGAATATTATTAAAAATTCATCTGTAGCTTTTGCTATTGGTATCGCAGAAATGACTATGTTTGCAATGCAAGCTCAAGAAGAAACTTCTAGAGGTATTGAAATTTATCTTGTGGTAACAGGTTTGTATTTCCTCTCCGCAATCGTGGTGAATATTCTTTCAAGCTTTTTGGAAAGAGCTATTCAAATTCCTAATTTTGTGGGGGCAAAGTGATGAGTCTAGATTTCAGCTTCTTGACATGGAATGTCATTTCAACATTTATTTTGAAAGGCCTTCTTTTTTCTCTTTATTTAACCCTCATTGCAATGATTGGCGGAATATTAATTGGTACTGTCTTAGCGATGATGAGGCTATCAACTAAAAAATGGCTCAACTTACCAGCGTATTGGTATGTAACCCTCTTGCGGTCAATTCCATTGGTGATGGTTATTCTTTGGTTTTTCTTACTAATTCCTATATTTACCGGTAAGACATTGGGCGCTGAGTATTCGGCGCTAATTACTTTTATAGTATTTGAGGCTGCCTATTATTCAGAAATTATGCGGGCAGGTATTCAGAGTGTCAAAAAGGATCAGGCAAATGCTGGATATGCTTTAGGAATGACTTATTTTCAATGTATGTGGCATATTGTTTTGCCTCAAGCATTTAGAAATATGCTTCCAGTATTGCTCACTCAAACAATTGTTCTTTTCCAGGATACGTCTTTGGTTTATGTGATTGGTGCCTATGATCTTTTAAAAGGCTTTGATGTAATTTCTAAGAATTTTAATAGGCCAGTTGAAGCTTATTTGGTGGCTGCTATTCTTTATTTCACAATATGTTTCAGTTTATCTTTTGTCGTGAGATCTATTCAAAAGAAAATTCAAATTATTCGCTAAGGAATTAACATGATTGAGCTCAAAAATGTATCAAAATGGTACGGTGATTTTCAAGTGCTAACTGATTGCACAACCAGTATAAATAAAGGGGAGGTTGTTGTAGTTTGCGGCCCTTCCGGCTCAGGGAAATCAACCCTCATTAAAGTAATTAATGCTTTGGAGCCATTTCAGGCTGGTGAGATTACGGTTGATGGGGTAGGTATTCATGACCCAAAAACAAATTTACCAAAACTGCGCTCGCGAGTCGGTATGGTATTTCAAAATTTTGAATTATTTCCGCATCTTTCAATCACTGAGAATCTCACCCTTTCCCAAATAAAGGTTCTTGGAAAGAGTAAGCAAGCGGCTCTTGAGCATGGTCTTAAATATCTGGATCGCGTTGGATTAAGCGCTCAAAAAGATAAGTTTCCAGGTCAACTATCGGGTGGTCAGCAGCAGCGAGTAGCTATTGCCCGTGCGCTAGGCATGGACCCAATCGTAATGCTTTTCGACGAACCTACATCAGCTCTTGATCCTGAAATGGTTGGGGAGGTCCTGGATGTTATGGTTAAGTTGGCTAATGAGGGCATGACAATGATGTGTGTTACCCATGAAATGGGGTTTGCCAAAAAAGTTGGTGATCGTGTAATTTTTATGGATCAAGGTTCAATTATTGAAGATTGCTCTAAGGATGAATTTTTTGATAACCCTGATTTACGCTCTACCAGAGCCAAAGATTTTCTATCAAAAATCTTAAATCATTAATAACTTATTTAAAATCCTCATTAGAGGTTTTTAGGAGAGGAGCGAGATGAATATTGAGCGTAAATTAATTGGCCCCCGTATGTCCGATATTGTGATTCACAATGGCGTAGTTTATTTGTCAGGAAAAGTCCCTAGTAATTTAGCGGGGGATATTAAAGAACAAACAAAAGAGGTTCTGGCAACTATTGATAAATTACTGGAAGAAGCTGGATCAAGCAAAGCACATTTGCTGCGCACAGAAATTTGGCTGTCTACCATGGCTAATTTTAGTGGCATGAATGAAATCTGGGATGAATGGGTCGTTCCAAGCGCAACCCCAACTAGGGCGACGGTTGAAGCAAAACTTGCCAGGCCGGAGTGTCTAATTGAGATCATGGTAACTGCAGTGGTTAAGTAAAAAATTGAGAAATTTAAACTAGAAAAGGGGCTTGCTAAAGTTGATTGATCGGAAGTAGTCTCCGCCAATGCCCGCTATGGGTTGGATTGAGCAAGCCATTAGCAAGTAGGGTGATGGACTGCTTTTTGATCAGAAACAGTCTTACGCAGCCCCGACGATTTAGAGTCGGTTTAACCGACAGTAAATAATTCAGATCGCCCAAAGACCCCAAACCGCATTGCACAGTTTATTGCACAGTCCCGATTTATGCGCGTAAATCACTGAATTTATTAAACTTTCCAACAACCACGAATTCTTCTAAGGCCGAGATCGCACGTTCGAATCGTGCTGGGCAGGCCAAAGGCCTGACTGGCCGATGAGATGACATTAAAAAAATCCCGATTTTATAGCAGTCAGTTGACCCGATCTTGAGCTATCAGCTCAATTACTGCGGCTAGTTTTTGATATAGATCAAATGGCTTGGTGTTTATGAGCATAGTCTTGATAAGGCAATAAAAAAATAATTAATGGGGGTTATATGAAATGTTCTGTCGGCCGTATCGATCGCGTACTACGTATCTCCATTGGACTAGTTTTAGTGGTAACAGGCTGTGGGGGAGGCGATAGCACTACAAGTGCTGCCCCTACTACGCAGACAGCCAATCTAGTAGGTGGCATTATTGAGCATGTGCCTTATACCTGTGGGGCGCAAAGCGGAAGAACGGGCC
>CAJARE010000272.1 GCA_903944255.1 uncultured beta proteobacterium | reverse complement strand
GAGATGTGATTACAATGAACAAAGGCCTCATAGCTCCTTAGGAAATCTGACCCCTAATGAGTTTGTAAAACAAGGTCAGAAAACTCGGTCATGAATGACAGGATTCTAGTTTTAAATCCTCCGGTTATTGGGGGGAGGTCAGGATGGTAAGCAGCTATGCACCACTTATTTCTATTTTTCAACATTACATCACCCAACCGAGTGATCTGAAGTCATTTGAATATCGAAATAGAATTAAAGCTAGTCAATCAGATTCAAATAAATCCAAAAGTGTGCTTTATTTGCACAAAATGGCTGACGTATTTCAGCAAAAAAAAATTATGTAAATGAGCGGCTAGAAATAAATGCACAAACAAGAGACTGAATTTTGAGCAAGGGCTAATTAGTAGTTTTTGCGCAGTAGTTTGAGTAAAAAAAGAGGATTTTTTGGGTATGCAGGGTTGGGCAAAAATCCTTGGGATAACCAAAAATTAATCGAACTCTTAGTTGCTTGCAAAATAAGCTTATCGCAAAAATTTAATTGGCAATATATCTGCACTTCCCGAAGAAGTTGTACGCCAACCTTTTTTCTTTGGTGACTCTCTATCACAACGAAATTTGCAATTAGCACTGGTGCCCGAATAGCCAGTTGAATTTTAGGGGCATAAAAAGTGCAAATTGCTATGTCTTGGTTATTAATACTGGCAACAATCCAGTTAGATTTTAAGTTGGGATTGGGGGTATAGTTTTTTATTTGATGAATTTGCTCTTTTGTAGTCGGCCATTGAGCATTTTTTAAAAATTTCCCTAAAGCAATCTCTGATGGTGGGTCATCCAATAATCGAAATTTATAAGTCTGCATTTAGTAAAGATAGTCAAAAAGGTTGCTGAAACACTATTTAGCTCAAGAAGTGCAACAAGATTGATTAAAATTACAACCCAGCTACCAACATCCACTGTAAGGTATCCTCAAGAGAATGCCAGTTAATAGTACCAATGCACTCTTGCAATTTGATTTCATCACCTGTTAATTCAAAAATTTCATTAGCGCGAATAAACTGAGGATTGACAGCGATCTCTATAGAGTGGCCAGATAACCCCTCCAAAATAGCAATCACTTCTGTTAGTGAGTGCTTTCGGCCAGTCGCCAAATTATAAGCTTCCCCACTTTGCCCTAAATCTAATAACTTAAGATACATTTTGCATATATCCCTGACATCGTTATATTCACGCAAAACATCGACATTTCCTAATTCAATTGTCTTTGCTTTACGCCTGAAGTGATCCACAATTTTAGGGATAACAAAATGCTCAGCATGACCAACGCCTGTGTAATTAAAAGGCCTGGTAATGACAATAGGCAGCTGGCTCAAAAAGGGCTGACTAAGATATTCCATAGCTAATTTACTCATAGCGTAATGGCTCACTGGTGCTGGAGGTGCTTGCTCTGAGATTGGAGAATTTGGATTGTTTCCGTACACATTAGCACTGCTTGCAAAAATTACTTTTTTTGGTGCTTGCTCCAACTTCGTTAAAGCCCGAAGAAGATTCAGGCTGCCTAACAAATTGATCTCGTAATAAGCAAGTGCATCATCACCAGTCACATGGCTAATTCCTGCGAGGTGAATAACATGGGTTGGCTTAATGCTTTTGATTTGATCGCTAACGCTTTTCCGATCCTGCAATTCACCAGATAAGGCGAATACTTCATACCCAGCCAGCCTGGCAGCATGCGTTAAATGTACGCCAGTAAAGCCATCCGAGCCCGTTAACAGCAATCGCATTATTAGAATGAATAGCCAGCTTGGTTACGACGAATATCCGCCTCAACCATCATCTGGCATAAGGACTCTAAATTGGTTGTTGGCTCCCAGCCTAGCTTTTGCTTTGCTTTCTCAGGATTGCCAATCAGCAAATCAACCTCAGCCGGACGATGAAATTTAGGATCAATCTTCACAATACATTTACCGGTGTTTTGATCCAGGCCAATTTCTTGATCACCCGATCCTTGCCATGCCAGGTTGAATCCCGCAGCTTTAGCGGCCATGCTCACAAAATCGCGCACGGTTTCGGTGCGGTTTGTAGCCAACACATAGGTATCCGGCTCATCAGCCTGCAAAATACGCCACATACCTTCTACGTAGTCTTTAGCAAAACCCCAATCGCGCTTGGCATCTAAATTACCAAGCTCTAGAACCTGAGCCTTTCCCAGCTTAATTTTTGCCAATGTGTCTGTAATTTTTCGCGTCACAAATTCCCGACCACGCAATGGAGATTCGTGATTAAACAAAATTCCGCTAGAAGCAAAGATATCGTAACTTTCACGATAGTTGATAGTCATCCAATGCGCATACAATTTTGCAACACCATAGGGGCTACGCGGATAAAACGGCGTATCTTCAATCTGTGGAATGGCTTGCACCTTGCCAAACATCTCCGAAGTAGATGCCTGGTAAAAACGAATTTTTGGGTTAACTATCCGAATCGCCTCTAAGAGATTGACTGGGCCTATTCCAGTAATTTCAGCAGTGGTGATCGGCTGATCAAATGAAACGCCTACAAAACTTTGAGCGGCTAAGTTATAAACCTCTTCCGCCTTTGTCTCCTCAAGTAATCGGATGGCACAAGATAAATCAGTCAAGTCAAATTCAAGCAAATGCAAGTTTGGATGCCGATCAATTTCAAGCTCTTCAATACGCCAAAAGTTGACCGAACTTGTACGGCGATATGTTCCATAGACGATATAACCCTTTTCCAGCAGCAATTGGGCCAAATAGGCGCCATCTTGACCGGTAATCCCTGTAATTACTGCTACTTTTTTGGAGCTATTCACAAGCAACTTATCCTATTATTAATTTTAAAAAATTGATTTGCGCTCTTAGGCCAAATCAAATAACAAAACCTATTTCGATCTGGTGGCGGTAGAGCAAAACTCTTGATAAGTTTCCCTAAGTCCATCTTCAAGTGCTTTTTGCGGCGCCCAACCAAGTTGTCTGAGCCTTGATGAGTCCATCAGTTTTCTAGGCGAGCCATCGGGCTTAGAGGGGTCAAAACGGATATTACCTTCAAAACCAACCACCTTTGCCATCAATAAGGCCAAATCCTTAATTGATAAATCAGATCCGTAACCCATATTAATATGGTTGCGCATGGGCTCAGTTTGTAAATCAAATGTTTCTTTTGGAAGATTCATTACAAATATCGAAGCAAGCGCCATGTCATCTACAAACAAAAATTCTCGCATTGGGGATCCAGTCCCCCAAATCAATACCTCAGACAAAGACGCCACCTTCGCCTCATGTAGCCTTCTCATTAAAGCAGGAATTACATGACTATTTTCTGGGTGATAGTTATCGCCAGGCCCATATAGATTTGTTGGCATTACCGAGCGATAGTCCACCCCATGTGATTCCCCATATTGGCGGTTATAACTCTCGCACCATTTAATTCCAGCAATCTTAGCAACACCATACGGCTCATTCGTAGACTCAAGCTTCCCCTCCATCAGGGCCTCCTCAACCATAGGCTGTTCGGCTAGCCGAGGATAAATGCAGCTTGATCCTAAAAATAAGATTTTTTTAGTTCCAGTTAAGAACGCCTGATGAATTAAATTGCATTCCACCATCAAATTGTCATAAATAAACTCTGCTGGAAACGTATTGTTTGCATAAATTCCGCCCACCTTAGCAGCCGCCATATACATTTGCTCGGGGCGCTCTTGAAGAAAAAAATCAGCAACTGCATTTTGATTGGTTAATTCAAGCTCTTTATGTGAGCGAGTAATAATATTGTGAAAACCCATTAATCGTAAATTTCGTACGATAGATGACCCCACCATCCCATTGTGACCGGCGACGTAAATCTTTGTATGTTTATCCATGCTTATTGGGTTAAAAATTAATCTATGAACGACCATATTCATCATCAAAACGGACAATGTCGTCCTCACCCGTATAGTCGCCACTTTGCACTTCAATCATGACCAATAGTTCTGATCCGACATTTTCCAAGCGGTGCTTATTGCCAGCGGGGATATAGGTGGACTCATTGGTTGATAAATCCAAGGTCTGCTCACCATTAATCACCTTGGCTTTGCCGCTCACCACAATCCAGTGCTCGCTTCGGTGATGATGCATTTGTAAACTTAAGCGCGCTTGCGGCTTGACTTCAATCCGCTTGATTTTAAAATTGACCCCCTCTTGAAGAACCGTATAAGTTCCCCAAGGACGCGAAACCGTGCGATGCAACTTCACGATTTGATGATCGGCTAACTTGAGTTGTGCAACAACGCTTTTGACATCTTGCGAGCGATTGGCATCCACAACCAATAAGGCATCAGGCGTATCAATCACCATGACATCTTTTAAACCAACCGTGGCGACTAAGCGATCCTCTGATTGAACAAAAGTATTGCTGCAATCAACGAAGACACTTTCTCCAAGCGCCCGATTACCATTGACATCAGGCTTGGCTAAATCGCGAACCGCGGCCCATGAACCAATATCATTCCAGGAAAAATTTCCCTCGACGACGACGACCTTATCTGAGCGCTCCATCAATGCATAGTCAATGGAAATATTGGGAACCGTCTCAAAGCTAGCCGGCGGAATCTCTAAGGCAGTTGTCAGCGGGGCTTGCTGGTGCATGCTGGCCCAACACATCTTCACACTAGACGCCACCTTAGGAGCCCAAATTGCCATTTGATCCAAAAGGCTCTGAGCACGAAAGCAGAACATGCCCGAATTCCATAAATAATGGCCAGAGGCAAGATATTGCTGGGCAGTTTCTAGATTTGGCTTCTCAACAAAACGAGAAACTTTTCTACCCTCTCCTAGAGACAATCCACACTCAATGTAGCCAAAACCCGTTTCAGGCGCATTTGGCTTAATACCAAAGGTCACCAAGTAACCATCACGCGCCAACTCAGAAGCCTTGTTTACCGCCTCATTAAAATACTCAAAATCATCAATGAGGTGATCTGCAGGCAAAATCAGCATCTCGATATCAGGGCCGTAATGACTGATGGCTTGATGCGCAGCTACAGCAATGGCAGCAGCAGTATTACGAGCAAAAGGCTCTAGTAGAAATAAGCTATTGACCTTAGCCTTGAGCTCCACATCTCGAGATAAAAAATAATAATCTTGATTAGTTACTGTGAGTACGTTGGGATAATCATTAATCCGCAAGCATCTGGAAAGATTCGCCGCTCTTAAGTAAGTCTTTTCTAGCAAACTTTGACCATCAGCCAGCTTCATAAACGGCTTTGGATGCCCCTCGCGAGAAACTGGCCATAAGCGTGTTCCTGCCCCACCTGACAAAATGACGGACAATAAGGCTAATTTAGTCATGTAGTATCCACCCTTAAATCCATCCAAGGTATAGTCATATATCCTTCACAAAATTGGCTGCCATCACTGTTATGTCACAGATATTCCAATTAAGTGCCTTAAGAAAAAACTTTAAGCGATTTTTAGCTACCCTATTTTTCATTGTTATACCTCGCTTCAGACCACGCATTAAAGACCCTGTTGTAGGTATTAATTTGATTGGCTACAGCCGCGGCGATCTGGGGCTTGGTGAGTCCTTACGCTATATCTCCAGAGCATTAAAGAAGATTGGCCTCCCATTCATAGTGCGGTCTTTTCAGGTCAATCTGAAAACCAGCCAAAATAACCTATCTCTAGAGGGCTTTGAAGCCTCTTTTTGCCAATATCCGATCAACCTCATCACGATAAATCCCGATATGATTTATCAAATACCGCTCAAGATTAGGTATACAGAATGGGCTAGACGCTACAACATTGCTAATTGGTTTTGGGAATTAGAAAACTTCCCTCAAGAATGGCGCTACTCCATCCCACTGATTGATGAAGTTTGGGTAAATACGGAATTTCTTGCGCACGCCATGCGCCAAGCGCATCCAAAAGTTATAAAGATTCCTTTTGCAGTTGAGTTTGAAATGCCGAGCGTACATTTCACTAAGCGATACTTTAACCTACCGGAGAATAGCTTTATTTTTCTTTGTACTTTTGATTTTCAATCCTCCTTAGCCCGCAAAAACCCATGCGCTAGTATCGAAGCTTTTTTGGCGGCATTTTCACCTCAAGACCATAATATTTTTCTCGTTATTAAATCAATTAACGCACACCTACACAGCTCAATGCTTCATCAACTTAAACTCTTAGCAAAAAATGATCCGCGCGTTCTCTTTATGGACCGGCAACTAAGTTCGACAGAAATGCATGGGTTGTTACATATCGCTGATTGCTATATTTCACTGCATCGCTCTGAGGGGGTTGGGCTTGGCATGGCCGAGTCCATGTTTTTGGGTAAACCTGTTATTGCCACAGCTTACTCAGGGAATCTCGAATTTATGAATTATCAGAACTCTTACTTAATACCATATGAAAAAATTGCAGTTGCTGAGGGCGAATATCCTCATGCAAAGAATCAAGTATGGGCTAATCCAAGCATTAAAGACGCTGCAGAAGCAATGCAAAAAATATTTAGTAATTTTGAGTTTAGATTTAATCTAGGGAAAAATGCTCGCGAGTACATGCTTGAACATCACTCATTTTCGGTGATGGGTGCGGCCATTAAAAACCGCCTAGAAGAGATTAAAGTATTGACGTTGCAATGAATAATTAATATGATTAAATAATTAGCGGGCATAGTTGCCTATTCATTCAGCCTTACTAGACCCTATTTAGCAAAATAGCCAAAAATAAACTGAATGTACCTCGTCGTGTTTGTCGATACAAACCACAAACCTCAATCAAGCGAATACGATCTTTTAATCGAGCCTCCCTGAGAAGGGCAAACATCCTCAAAATATCCTGATGATTTTTTCCCAGTAAGTAGCTTACCCCCGTCAAGGCTGCGACATTTTGAGCATTCCAGGCCCGAAAGCGCCCCTGCCAAATCATGACCATTCGCTCTGTTTTAGCACGGAATGAATCGTTCCTACCCACGAGAGCGCCATCATGCTGCCGATAAAGCAAATGTGGAACAGGGTCATAAAATACATCACCCTGAGCGCCTGAGATAAGTTGATACAACCACCAGTCATGCGAAGGCACATCAACTAAACCAGCTTTCTCAATAAGAAGTTTTGCCGCCAAATTAAATACCATCGTATTGCCGCCAGCAATACTTTGCACCAACGCATTGCGGAAACTCGGTGGAAAGACAAAGAGCGGAGAAGTCCCACAAGGCTGCAATCGCTCGGTGACATATCTCGTGCGCCCACAATAGAGGAAGGGAATATGGATATTTTGAGTGGCAACAATTGTTTTAAGGGCAACTGTCAACTTTTCAGGAAGCCATACATCATCCTGATCGCAAAATGCAAAATATAAAGCTTGAATCTGCGGATCACAGGCCAAAGATAAGAAATTGTTACAATAACCCTGTTTTGGACCATTGCGTATAGTCATTTTGCCCTGCGGCCATTTCGCCTGATATTGGCGCAGAATGTCTAAAGTCGCATCATTTGAGCAATCATCACTGACCACTAATACCCAATTCCTGTGCGTCTGTTCCTCCAAGGAATTAAGCTGCTCAACCAAAAATTGTTCGCCATGATAGGTACACATCAAAATTGCGACGAGTGGCTCATCTTCAACCCCGACTCGTGAGGAGCCCCACTTATGTTCTATGGCGATATTTTTACTAATAAAGTTAGTCAATTAAAGAATTAGTAACTTGCGATATAAATGAATTAAAGACAAAATAATGCTACCCCTCATAGAGCCTATTGGTTGAAATTATTATAACGGTAGTCCCCCCATTAACCACCGCTCTCAGAAGTAGGATTAATTTCGAGTTAAATGCTCTAGTCAAAAAGCCATTGCGCGCTAGAGCAAGAGTTTCAACCTAATAACCAGGGAATAGGCTCGCTAAACCTGTTTACCAACACTCAACATAAACATCTGGAACGTTAGCAATTTGTTTTCATTAATAAAGCCAATACATCGATTATTGTGCAACTCTTAACAATAATTGACGCAATTCGAGATCTAAGTTTTCCGCAATTAAAGAATCAATCTTATTTAATAAATCTTGCAGCGATTCATCTCCAATTAACGGTTCTGTAGCTTTCATGATTTTTGGATGATTCGTTAATTGCGCATTTTCTGCTCCAATTAACAACTCCTCATAAAGCTTTTCTCCCAGCCTTAATCCAGTAACTGCAATATTAATTTGGCCCGCCTTACCAGATAGCGCAATCATCTTCTCAGCAAGATCTACAATTTTTACCGGCTCACCCATGTCAAGAAGGAAAACTTCACTGCCTTGAGCGATACTTCCAGCTTGAATTACCAACTCTACCGCCTCATGAATGGACATGAAATAACGCGTAATCTCTGGATGGGTAACCGTTATAGGGCCGCCCTGTGCGATCTGCTCCTTAAATAGTGGAATTACTGATCCAGACGATCCAAGCACATTGCCAAATCGTACGGCAGCAAAAACTAATTTACCCCCTTCTGACTTAACTTTTTCTGCATAGTCATGCAAAATTAACTCCGCCCATCTTTTGGTTGCGCCCATTACGTTAGTTGGTCTTACGGCTTTATCGGTTGATATCAAAATAAAGTTGCTAGGTCCTTTATATGGGGAGTGATCGCCCAATTGGGTGCACTCATACGCAGCAGCGATAATTGCACGTGTTCCATAGATGTTATTCAGCACACCTTCTACAATATTGGCCTCTACTAATGGAACATGTTTATGTGCAGCCGCATGATAAATAGTATCTATAGAATACTTTTGAAGAATGGCCTTCAATTTATCATAGTCTTTTACCGAACCCAATACTGACACAACCTCGCAATCATTTATTTTTCGTAGAGCCCTATCTACCTGGTAAAGCGCTGCCTCGCTAGCCTCAAGCAAAACAAGTCGCTTAGGTCCAAGCCCCAATATCTGGCGACATAACTCAGAGCCTATTGATCCTCCAGCACCAGTAACTAGGACAGATTTATCTTTAATACAACGCCCCAGTAATTCGGGGTTTGCAAGAACGAGCTCCCTGCCCAAAAGATCGCCTATATCAACCTCTCGCACCAAATCAACTAAGTGCCGACCGGCTGCGATATCGGAAATTGCGGGAAGCACTCTAACTTGTACTTTATGCGTTTCCAAAAGTCCTAAGATATCCTTATGTCGCTTACCGAATAGATCTGATGAAGCAACAATGACAACTTCAACTCCAAGCCTAGAAATTAACGCTTCAAGTTGCTCGGATTCAAAAACTCGTAGGCCATCAACATCTTTACCGCACAATGCTGGACTATCATCGACAAATCCCAAAACCCTCAACTCATTGGAGTGGTTCAACGATGCAGCCAATTGACGGCCAGCTCGTCCAGCATTAAAAATTAAAGTTTTGCGCCCCAAGTAAGTAACTTGATAAGCTGAGTTAAGGAGCCATTTTGCATACAACCTACTGCCAATTAAAAAGAAGGTGCAGATAAATGCATAAATAATCGGTACAGTTCTGGGAACGCCATCAATTCCTGTGATTTGCAGCATGAATGCTACCCATGCCCAAAGAACTGAGCTAACTATCGTGGCTTTAAAAATAATCCAGGCTGACTTTCCGCCAAAATAACGAATAACAGATCTATAAGCTCCAAAAATCAATAGAGATAAAATCTCGATTCCAATAATTCCGACTAAAGCATAAATCTGACTTGAGTTTAAAAAATAAAACTCACCGAATCGCAATGAAAATGCTATCCATACCGATAATGCAATCAATCCTGTATCCGAAAGCAAAACAATTGACCGCTTTGTAAATGAGGGTAACGAAATAAGTCGCCCCAAAAGTGGTCTAGTAATTTTCTTAATAATCAATGAGAAACCCCATCACGTCTAACAACCTTTAAAAAGGTCATCCACAATATATAAAAATCAAAACGCATAGACTTACACTTCAAATATTCAACATCAAACTCAACCTTTATAGGAATGGGCAACTCATCCCTGCCATTAATTTGCGCCCAGCCAGTCAACCCTGGAGTCAATGTACTAACCCCCATAGATGTCCTAAGCCCAACTAAATCTATCTGGTTATAAAGTGCCGGTCTTGGCCCCACAAAACTCATATCTCCAATCAGAATATTCCAAAGTTGAGGTAACTCATCTAGACTAGATTTTCTCAGAAATGATCCGATAGGGGTGAGGTATTGTTTTGGATCTGCCATAAGATGCGTTGCTACCACTGGGGCATCGGTCCGCATTGAGCGAAATTTAGGCATTTTAAATAAAACGTTATCTTTACCAACCCTATCTGACCAATATAACGCCGGACCCTTGGAGGTAAACTTAACCATCAATGCAACCAATATAATGGGGATGCAAAAGATGGTTATCAAAAGTACTGCTAAGGTGAAATCAAAGATACGCTTCATGCTTCTATGACCTAACCAACTCTGACAGACCCTCTTCTAAAGAATAAGTGGGTTCCCAGCCTAAAACAGATTTATTTTTAGTGATATCCACCTGCAAAGATTCGCAAAGTCTATCTACCGCAGCCTCTTTACCAACAAACAATGCTAGGCCCCTCAAAACAGAAACGGGCACAAAAAATACCCTAGGTGAAACACCCAAAGAAAATGAGATCTTTTTGTAAAGATCCGCAATAGAGACGTCCTCACCATCAGAAACAAAAAATATTTGATTTGCGGCTGATGGGTGAGTAATGACGCAGCTAATAAAACTTATCAAATTCTGCAAAGAAACTAAACTACGCAAATTCCTAACTCCAAGAAATGGCATTGGAATTCTTTTTTTAGCCGCTCTCATTAATGATAGAAAATTGGCCTTGACGCCCTTTCCATAAATAAGTGGCGGCCTTATCACTACTACCTCCATTCCAGAGGTCTTAGCAAACTCTAACAAATAATTCTCGCTCTCAAGCTTTGAAATGGCATAAGGATCCGTTGGTGCCGGCGAATCTGATGAAGTGAAGGGTTGCTTAAATAGCGAACTCTCTGCAACCACCTTAACCGTACTCATATAAATAAATCTTTTAACCCCCGAACGATGTGCAAGGTCTGCCAATAACTTTGTTCCGTCAAAATTAATCCGACGATATTCTTCAATTGGATTTGGATGGGAATCATTCATTACGTGTACGCGTGCTGCTAGATGTATACATACATCAGCCTCGGGTAGTGAGTGCATTGTGCCTTGCAATAAATTCGTAAATGAGATGGGAATAACCTGGTATCCATCTCGCATGAACTGATTTACTAATGCTTTGCCTACGAATCCACTAGCGCCAGTAACTATTACCTTCTTCATACGCCAATCCCATCACCCAATCGAATAAACTCGTCTGCAATATATTTTTTTGTATAGCGCTCTTGGACGACTCGTTTTCCTGGGTGCGGCTCAGACAAATTAAGATCAATCAGTCTTGCAAGATCTTGTGGCGATGAAAAATATTGCGCATCGCTACCGGTGGTCTCTCTATTAAATTCACAGTCATAACAAAGAATATGGCAATCGTATGGGAGCATCTCAATTAGCGATGGGTTTGAACCACCAACGCTATGCCCATGCAAATACATTGCACATGCCTCCCGGTAATTCACCAATATATCCATGTCATAAATAGGATCAAGAAGCTGCACTTTCGACTCATTTGCATATTTTTCTTTTAGCTCCCTACCAAACAAACTATTATTCCAATTGCCTATAAGAGTGTATTTTTCAATCCCTGATGAAAGTGCACCTAAAATTAATAATTCGATATTGTTTTCTGGCTCAATTCTACAAATGGTCAATGCAGTTTTTTTCTCAACTAACACCGCTGGATTTCTAGGGACATGATCCGCAGAGTAGGCTATCAATTTTGCCTTAGATCTAAATATTGGCTTTACAAAACCTAAAAGCTCTTTATTGTCATAAATAATGATATTTGCTGAAATTTGAGCCAAAAGATCGTAGGCCCACAAAATAAACAGGATCGGTTTAGAGAATTTTGTCCGCCTCCACTCAATGCCATCAATATTTACCACTAGCTTCTTGCCTGAAGCCCAGCAAAAAATCCTAAAAAGCAGGAAAAATGGTCCCGCGGAGACGCCCAATACGACAATAACGTCTGCTTGTAAAAAAACTTTAAAAAAGGCAACCAAGTCATGTAAGGTCGAGCGAAATCCATTCGCCTTAATTGAAATAAATTGTCTATCAACACCCTCAAACCGAGGCTCATGCTCAGAGTATTTGGAGGCATCACAAGTGACTATTGCTCTAAAACCTTGCTTGACCACTTCCGGGCAAATTGCCTCCAAAAATGATTCAAATCCCCCATATTTATTCGGAATTCCATTACTTCCAATAAACGCAAAGACTGCTTTCACTTTTTCACCCTTTATGTCAGCGCGAGCCCACTGAGCCAATATTAGTGGGAATAATACAAAAATCGGCGTGCTGTACCTAAAAAAGGTAGTGAACCCTGGTGAAATATAGGCCATAAAAGCAATCGAAATAAAAAGCCCAAAACTGAAAATAGGCTTTTTAAGTAGTTTAAAGACTGCAAATTGCGTAAAAAGCTGTCCAAGGGCCAAAGGAAGCATAAGCAACCCCGGAGATAAAAATATAAAACCTCCCGTTAAGAAAAGGAGTGGCCAAGTTACTGCACGAATGATGCTGCCATTTGCAATATCCGCGAATGTAGGAACAGTGTCATAAGACCTAAATCGGAAGTCGTTGCTAGACATTGCTTGCACCCAGTCTCGAAACTCATCAAAGAACATTAGTGAGACTATAAATCCCAAAAAACAGAGGATAGCGCCTCTATATCGCATAAAAGATGGAAAATAAAATACTGATCTCACGCTAGTCAAAATCGCCGGAAATATTAATATTCGAATTCCAATAATTGATCCAACTAAAAATGCAATCAGGAAGGTATCTTTGAGAACATGCACTGCAAGATGCATTCGATAAGGCATAAACATTATTAACAGCAAACAAATCAAGTCAACTCTTGAATAAACAAACCCTTTGAGCTGCTCATAAATTATGCAATTCGATATTGCATACACAGCAATATTGAAACAAATTAGTGCAGTAATATTGCCACTTAGAAGCCAAGAAAATACAAAGTAAAACTGGGTCAACAAATCCCGTCCATTCGAATTAATAATGCTAGAAATGACGTTGTTATAAGTCTTTACATAAGTCACAGCATCAGGATGATAATCCCAGCCAATGCCCAACTGACGCTCTAAAGCCATAAGCACAAGGGACATGCCAATCGAAATAGCAAAAATCCATAAATTCCGTTTTTTTACCATTTCTAAAATTCCCTCAACCGGGATTTAGACTGGGATATCACTATAAGGGGAGCCATAACCAAAAAAGGATACACATAACGAATATAACTTCCATAACCCGTTACAAGAATGGCAAACACCCCCATTAAAAGAAAAATTTTCCAGGTGAATATTGATCGCCCTACCAAGGAAAAGGTGTAAATATTGAACATCACCACTCCCATGGCAACAGCTAAAAATGGAACCGAAAGACCAAACAAAGAAAAACTAGCAGTTAAAGCCAATATTGGCCAAACGACATATCGGATTGCAATACCAATTAAGCCGGAATCTTGAAAAGAAGGAACAGAGTCGAATTCCCTAAACTGCATTTGATTAGCGTTGAACTCCAACATCAAACCAACAACTCTCTCATTAAAAATAAAAAATATACAAATAGCGCAAAAGACACCAAATGCAAAAATTGCTCGCGGCAGCAAAACTCCGTAATAAAAAACCCCAATAACCCTAAGAAACGGCATCGCCATAAAAGATAAGATCCAATTCCGAAAGCCCATTAAGGAGATTAATGCGAGAAAAATAATCAAGGTATCCTTCAGCATGGTTGTTGCCAAATGCAACCTATATGGGTTCAAGATCAACAAAAGCAATAGGGAGTATTTATGCAGATCCACATCACCAGTAAATTTTATATGTAGCTTTAATATTACTAAGTTGGCAAGCGCAAAGAAAATCATATTCATGGCAATGATGGCTAGAATACTTTGACCCAGAAGAGAGCAAATAAAATAATAGGAATTATTTATTGCCGAACTCAGCCCCCCACCCATAATATTTTGCGAAATTTCATGTGAAGTCATCGCATAGGTAATGGCGTCTGGATGAAAGTCCCATTCAATCCCTATAGCCCGCTCAAAAATAAGGGTTGCTAGCGCTGCAACCAAAGAAAGGGTGAATATGTGAATATTAAATTTCAAGGGGATTTGCCTATTTAGTTGACTGCAACCCATTGTTCAGTCACTTCATTCCAGGTCTTAATAACCCTTGCGGGCGACCCCACTGCAATTGAAAAAGATGGGATATCTTTTGTTACAACCGAATTAGCCCCGATGATGCTCGATTCGCCAATGGTCACGCCCAATAAAACTACAACATTTTCTCCAATCCAAACCCTATCTTTAATTTCTATGCTGCCACAAAAAATTTCTCTGTCATTGGGCGGCTGGAATGGATTTGATTGTAAATTTCCGTTGTAACTTCCATGGGTATGATCTGAAATAAAAACATTCGATGCAAATAAAACATCATTGCCTATCTTGACACTTTTCATCACGCCTATATGGCAGCGGTGATTTAACTTGACATTGTTACCTATAACTAACTTAGCCTCAATATTCAAAACATCCAATATCAAGCCAGCCCCAGAAGTAAAGCCCCTTCCAATGCTGTAACTTCCCAATAATCGAATGTGTGCGGGCCTACGTATAAGCAATGCGCGATGAAAAACAATTTTGGTATATATAAGATTGAATGCCAAGCTTAATAAACCCAAAAAACCATATTTCCTTAAATCATTAAGCGACATGTTCTACCTCTTTTTTAATCAAAAGCTTATCTACCGCCAAAATTAAGCCCAGCGAACTCACAATCAGTAATAGCGCATAAACCCAATTAAAATCATAAATAGAAGTGCCAATAATCACAACGGATGCCCCGAAATATGAAACAAAATTTACGCTTCGTGACGCCTTGAAAGAGCTTCTCGTCAGAAAATCTGCTCTCTTTAATAACAAACCAAGAGAAACTTGAGCAGCTAAATACCAAATCTTCACATCGATCGCCGATGAATTAAGCCATGGAATCGCTATAAGGGTCCCAGAATAAAAAATATAAACCGTTATAAGAAATGCAACGGGAGATCGGATGTCTAATTTTAGCAACTCCTCCTCTTGCAATAAGATAAATATATAGAAAATGAGAGATGCGCCAATGCGAATCAAAACTGAAATCTCAAAAGGCAAGCCTGGGATAAAGAAAAGGGCTGCAGTCAAAACCATCAATACCCTATATGGCGTATTTAATTTAATACTTTTTGCTTGACTAACTGCATAGTCCCCACAAAGCATTGCTAGAGGGTAAATTACTGCTACTCCAACCATCCCACCCATTGCAATAGCAGCCCCGCACGCAATTACAACTAAAATCACAGTACAGATTTTTCTATACTTACTAATGCAAACCCAAGTAAATATTAGAGTAATTAAAAGACTAAATGCAGTATTTGCGATTGAATAAGCAGCGTAGAAAGGTTGCGCCTCTGCTAAGGGAACCTTAAAAAGAACAATAAAGTTTGACGCAAAACTAGCAATGAATAATCCAAATTGCGCCAAACTCCAAAATCTACTCATGCAAAAGTTACCTCAATAAATCGAGGATTTATTCTCACCATTAGTGCAAAGCCTTGATGCGAGGCAAATATGCATTCCGAAAAACACTGGTCAATAATCCAATCAATAGACCCATTAAGAGTCCTGCAACCTCTATAATGAAACGCTTAGGAGAAATAGGGGTGGGGGAGACATAAATTGGTGACAATAACTTTCCCGCACCCTCATCCGCAAAACGAATTACGCTGTCGTCTAGCGACATTACTTTGTTAGTAATCCAACTTATTTGATCTCTAGCTTCAATTTCATCGACCGAGGCTATGGTACTTTGAGATGTCGGAAGTTTCGAAAACTCCTTTTTTAAATGATTCATTCTTCCGATGTAATAATCAAGCAATTCTTTGTATTGAGCTATCTTCTTCCTGACTAAATCGGTTTCATAATTCCTTAAGTCTTGAACTATTGCTTCCGCGCATGCAAGTGATAACTCAGGAGATCCGTTCTTTACTAGGACTTCCAAAGTAGGCGGGGACGCCTTAAGCAACCCAAATTGAACTTTTTTAACCATCTCAAATCCAGATGAATATTGACAAGCAGCAAGAGATTTATCACCAAAACTAGTTGGGCTCTTCATTCTGGCTATCAATAGATTTGGATCCTCTAAATTTGTCCACTCATAATTGCTCCCCCTAATTTGAAAGAGCTGAACTTGTGCCGTAGCAATGTAGGTATTGGGCATAAATTGCAAAGTGACAAATGTGCAAATAAAGCCAATAATTCCGATTATTATAATGGATATCCAAGATTTTTTAATAATTAGCAAAAAGTCTTTGAGTGATAAATTAAAAATTTCTGACATATGGTAGCAATCCAATAAATAACCTGCGGAACTCAATAAATGATTGGTGAATTTTAATGCTTAATTACGCGTATATGAGAATTAAATTTAACTTTTATACTAATTACTAGATTCATTCATGAAGACCGATTTATCTAAAGTTATAGCGGTCATCATTCGGTCTACAAGAAATTACTTCGTAATCCCATGGCATGCTTAGATTAAATATCTTTTGATCCCCTTGGCTAGCTAAAGAAACTAATGATCCCATAGTGATGCTGTTTCAAACAGCGCAGCCTAAAATGTCGACGCCTCACTATCGATTAATTCATTCAAGATAGAACTTAATTCAATTCATTAGGCTTTTGATAATCAATGGGAATTTAAAATTTGATCAGCAACGTAGAGCTAATTGAGAATTAGGGGTACATAAATGTTGGCAGCAAATTCAAAAGGCGCCTTGAGGAGGAAGTTAAATCTTCGCCAGTGAATTGATGCCTCAATAATAAATTGTGCCCCCTCTAAATAACGCCTTCTTGTTGAAAATCATGTGAATTCAGGCTTAATGTAGATGAAAGCACAATTAGAAAAATAAAAGCATTAACAAATACTTCAGAGGAGACTTCTTTAACCAAGAAGACTGCACAAATAACTGGCAGACCCCAGCGCCCAATCACAAACCAAGGCGTAACAGCATTCTTGCTATTTAACCAAGATAGGAGAAAAGCAACAAAAAATAAGGCCAACCCCGGGACCCCATACCCCAATGTAAAATCGAGCCAAGCGCTATGACTCCAACTCATTTTTGCCTCTGGCCAACGCTCCTTACCCAACTCCCCAAAAGACAAGCTTAGTAATCCATAGCCCATTGGGCGATCAATTACAAAATCAACGCCAGCGATAAACCAAGATACTCGTAAATAATTTGAGCTATATGCTGCTCTACCCAGTTCATTTGTAGGCCATTCTTCAATTTTCACATAGGGATCTCGCCAAACACTGTTTTTATCAATCTGCTCGATTGCAACCTTAACATCTGAAAATATATTTTTCCACTGAGTGCTTTGCTTGAATGAAATCCATGAAATATAGAAGGAAACTATCAACATCAACAGCAAGGCTGCCAAGGATTCTATTGACCGATTTTGGATTAAAGAACTTCCAAAAATAGAGGCTGCAATAACGATTAATGTAAAACCAAAAAATGTTCCCAGTCGATCATTCTCAATATAGAAAATAAGTAGCGTGAGTGGGATGCATAGTAGATAGGCTAGACTCTTTCCAAAAGTTAAAGTCTTATTTTTCAAATTGGTTAGCAATATTCCAATACTCATTGCTGCTACCGGAAGACAAAAAAATACATACCATGCACGTGAAATACCAAATTTACTTCCTAGGTGATCCCCATCAAGGACCAGAAAAATAGGTATAGCGATTCCATACCTATTGCCAAGATAAGTCGCCCCAAATTTGACAAAATAGGTTGCCGCTGGGAGGAGAAAACCTATATAAATAATTTTCCAATACCAATTCGCCTGCTGAGGATTTTTTGAGTAACTTAGTAAGCCCAAACCTAGACCTAAAGCAAATGGAATGCTAATTGCTATTTTTTTCCATATCTTAACTAACTCTTGATACTGTCTTGGATAGTCAGCCGAAAAACAAAACAAATGTATTACCACCCAAACTAGCAAGAAAATAATAAGAAGAATCGGCATGGCGCGCCATTGATATAGAATGCGCCGATTGGAAATGATGATGGGCAGACTTAAAATTGCCCCCGAAATTAAACAAAAATTTCTAACAAAAACGGTGTTTGGGAGGATAAAAACGCCGTATAAGATAGCAAACAGTACGCACAAGCTCGTCATCAACAAGCCGGAAGGCTGCTTCATACCAGGGCTAATAGTAGCGGTGGAGACTCCCATTTAATTGGTCATGATCTTCTGCACAGTTGCTACAGATGGCGGATGCCCATGACGATCATATAAAAAGTAGCGCGGCCCTACATACAGATCATTAAGCTCCGCAGGAATGTCGCCGAACAGATGCTCATAAGTACGATCAACGAAGAATGCATTGGATCCAGTATGCGAGTTGCAGCAAACCAACTTGTAATTCATTTTCTCGAACAAGGTGTTAAAGCTAGCCAATGAGGCACCAAAGTAATCATCGCCTATCCACTCATGAGTCGGGTTGTAATCAATCTTAAATTGAACCGGTGGAGGGAATTTTCCGTTATATTCCACGATGAACAGTTTGGGTCTAAGCCCCGCCTCAAGCATGGCTTCTGCTAGGTAAATATCATTACCATCCAAATCTAGTGAGATCACGTCGACCTTATCCTGCTGTAGATTTGCCAAACCCCTCTTAACCAGTGCAGCCACATTTTCCAAGGTAATCCACTCTTGAATATATTGAAATTTTTCCTGATTGGATCTTTTAATATCAAACATCAATTCTTGAGCACCCATCCAAACACCCTTCCAACCAAGGGCAGCCAAAATAAGAGTGTTGTTCTCCATACCATCGCCTACCCCTAACTCTAAGTAAATTCCATTACTCAGGCCATTCATTCTTCGCAAAATTTCTAAAGTAATACCATCTTCATCAGTTTGCGAAAAACACTTCTTTCCAAAATGATTGAGGGGATTTTTGCTTGCTGCCTGCAGTGCCTTAGTTTGATCCAAAAGCTGAAGATTTTGAAAATATTTAATTGAATTTTCAAAATCTTTTAACTGATATGGCAAGTTAATTAGGTTACGCAATTTACCTAAGAAGCGTTTTTTACTATGGAGAGTAGACATGTATTTAAATTAACCTCTGTTTATTGACCAGCTATTTCATGACTGGAAACTATTTAGACTGAGCTCCTATTGAAGATTTCAGACCCAACAAAAACCTTCTCATCGCCATTTTTAGCTGATTGCGAATACCCGATTTGAGATCCCAGACCTCAAAGCTAATAAAGTCATAAGAATTAGCTAGCCCGGACCATACTGCAGCAGAAAGCTTCAGTGGATTACCCACCAAGCTTAATCCATTGCGATACCAAGGTCGATCACTAATCACAATTTCATTGCGATGGTGATGCCAAATCCACGTACCCAAGGTTTCGAACTCAGCAAAGCCAGCTGGCTCTGAT
>CAJARE010000271.1 GCA_903944255.1 uncultured beta proteobacterium | reverse complement strand
ACAGTAGAAGTTCCGCAAGGTTCGATGGTGATGCACGCCGCGAATAAGTTGGGCACCTACGTACCTCATTTTTGCTATCACAAGAAATTATCCATAGCTGCTAACTGCCGCATGTGTTTAGTTGAAGTTGAAAGGGCACCGAAACCTTTGCCAGCTTGTGCTACTCCTGTCACCCAAGGCATGAAGGTATTTACCCATTCTGCTAAGGCAGTTGAAGCACAACGTTCCGTTATGGAATTTTTGCTGATTAACCATCCGCTCGATTGCCCGATTTGCGATCAAGGTGGCGAGTGTCAATTACAAGACTTAGCCGTTGGCTATGGCAAGTCTAATTCGCGCTATGACGAAGAAAAGCGCGTGGTTTTTCATAAGAATGTAGGCCCATTAATTTCAATGCAAGAAATGAGCCGCTGTATTCATTGCACCCGCTGTGTCCGTTTTGGCCAAGAAGTAGCTGGCGTGATGGAGCTTGGAATGGTCAACCGTGGTGAGCATTCTGAGATTACAACTTTTGTAGGTCAGACAGTTGATTCAGAGCTTTCTGGAAATATGATTGACTTGTGTCCAGTTGGGGCATTAACCAGTAAGCCATTTCGCTACGGAGCGCGTACCTGGGAATTAGGTCGCAAACGTTCAGTCAGTCCTCACGATAGCTTGGGTGCTAACACTACAGTGCAAACCAAATCCAATAAGGTAATGCGAGTCGTTGCTTTAGAGAATGAAGCTATTAATGAATGCTGGATTAGTGATCGTGATCGTTTCGCATACGAAGGACTCAATAGCGCTGATCGGTTGACTACGCCTATGGTGAAGCAGGGCGGTCAATGGCTCGAAACAGATTGGCAATCAGCTCTCGATTACGTTGCGCACTCATTGAAAACTATTGTTGCTGAAACCGGGCCGGAATCTATTGGCGCATTGGCCCACCCGATTTCAAGTATTGAAGAGTTGCACCTTTTACAAAAAATCATTCATGGTCTTGGATCCAATCAAATTGATACCCGTTTGCGTCAATCCGATATCAAGGGTGCTGCTAGCGCCGCCTGGCTAGGAATGCCAATCAGTCAATTGAGTGAATTAGATCGCGTATTAATGATTGGCAGCTTTTTGCGTAAAGATCAGCCGCTTATTGCAGCGCGTATTCGTAGCGCTAGCAAGCGTGGCCTACAAGTACTCCGGATTGATGCAGGTGGTGACGACTGGCTTATACCAAGTCTTGGAATAGCAGCAAGCCCGAGTGCATGGGTCAATACCCTTGGTGAAGTAGCTTTGGCGGTAGCTAAAGCTAAATCAGTTTCTGCGCCAGTAGGCATAGCCAATCTCTCAGTATCTGAACCAGCCCAAAAAATAGCTGATAGCTTGCTTTCTGGTTCCTCTAAGGCTGTTTTACTAGGCTCTGCAGCAGTTTCTCATCCAGCATTATCAAATTTGCATGTATTGGCACAATTTATTGCCGATAACACTGGCGCTACTTTAGGTTTCTTGCCAGTAGGGGGTAATGCGGTTGGTGCAGCTCTCGTAAATGCGAATGGAGCTGGGATTGAGTCGGTACTTTCTGGCGATCGACGTGCAATGATTTTGATGAACATTGAACCAGATGCTGATCTACCTAATCCTGAGCAAGCACGCACTGCCTTAGCTAAATCAAATACCGTCATTGCTATCAGTGCATTCAAGAGCGCTGATCTGCTTGACGTAGCAGATGTGATTCTACCTATCTCAACCTTTACAGAAACAATGTCAACGTTTGTTAATGCAGAAGGTCGTGTACAAACCATTCAACCTTCTGTTAAGCCATTAGCTGACTCGCGTCCGGCTTGGAAGGTATTACGCGTGCTTGGCGGTCTTTTGGGTCTAGAGGGTTTCTTGTTGAATATGCCTGAAGAAGTATTAGGCGAAGCACTTAGTGAAAACTATTGCTCGAAATTGGATAATCGCTCTCATCTGAGCGCGCTGAGTAATGGCCATCAGTTACCTTTGACCAGTCTTGAGCGCCTAACGGATGTCAATATTTATGCTGGTGATCAAATCGTGCGCCGCTCATCTGCATTACAACTTACGAGAGACGCTAAGCGTGGCAACCAAGTTGGCTTAGACAAGAATTTATTTGCACAATTAGGTCTCAACGAAGGTGATCTAGTGAGCGTAACCCAAGGTATACAGACGGTGAATATGCCGGCAACACTAGAAGCAAATTTAGCACTAGGCGCTGTCAGAATTTCTGCTGGCACAGGTATTAGCGCCAAATTAGGTCCAATGTTTGGCCCAGTAACTGTTAGCAAGGTATAGGGTAAGAAATGGATCATTTCTTAAACCTCATCACTACTCAAGGAGAGGCTATCTTTGGCTCTCTATGGCCACTTGTTTGGGCACTCATCCGAATTGTTGCCATCGTATTGCCAATGTTTGCATGCGTTGCTTATCTCACCCTTTGGGAACGTAAGCTCATAGGTTGGATGCATATTCGTCTTGGGCCAAATCGTGTCGGCCCTTTAGGTTTATTACAGCCTATTGCAGATGCCTTGAAGCTGTTGATGAAAGAAATTATTGCGCCTACTAGGGCTAGCAAAGTTTTATATTTCATCGCCCCAATCATGGTTATCATGCCCGCATTTGCAGCATGGGCAGTGATTCCATTTCAGGCCAAAATGGTGTTAGCAGATGTGAATGCTGGACTGCTCTACATCATGGCAATATCTTCTATAGGCGTATATGGCGTTATCTTGGCTGGATGGTCTTCTAACTCAAAATATCCATTCTTGGGCGCAATGCGAGCATCGGCGCAGATGATTTCTTATGAGATAGCGATGGGTTTTGCTTTAGTCACTGTTTTGCTCACCTCTGGTTCATTAAACCTCAGTACGATCGTTACTTCACAAGGGCAGGGCTATTTCGCTGATATCGGGCTGAATTTTCTGTCATGGAATTGGTTGCCATTACTACCAATGTTCTTAATCTACTTTATCTCTGGGGTTGCAGAAACAAATCGTCACCCATTTGATGTTGTAGAAGGTGAATCTGAGATTGTTGCAGGACACATGGTGGAGTATTCAGGTATGTCTTTTGCCATGTTCTTCTTGGCTGAATATGCCAATATGATTTTGATTGCAGCTGTAGCCTCTATTATTTTTCTGGGTGGCTGGCTTCCAATTGTTGATTTGCCTATCTTGCGTGATATCCCTGGTTTCTTCTGGCTATTTGGTAAGACATTCTTCCTCTTGTCATGCGTTATTTGGTTGCGCGCTACATTACCCCGTTATCGCTATGACCAAATTATGCGTTTGGGCTGGAAGATCTTTATTCCCATCTCAGTATTCTGGGTGGTTGTTATCGGCGCATGGGTTGTTTCACCATGGAATATTTGGAAATAAGTTGACCAATCATGTTTAAGAAAATTTCCCAATTTCTCGATAGTTTGATGCTAAAGGACATTCTTACTGGAATGTCTATTACTGGCCGCTATCTCTTTAAGCCCAAAATTACTATTCAGTATCCAGAAGAAAAGACCCCCTTATCTAGTCGTTTCCGAGGTTTGCATGCATTGCGCCGTTATGAAAATGGCGAGGAGCGCTGCATTGGTTGCAAGCTCTGTGAAGCAGTATGCCCAGCTTATGCAATCACCATTGAGACTGCTGAGCGTGATGATGGCACAAGACGTACCAGCCGCTATGACATTGATTTAACAAAATGTATCTTTTGCGGTTTTTGCGAAGAGGCTTGTCCAGTAGATGCAATTGTTGAAACAAATATTTTTGAATACTTTGGCGATAAGCGTGGCGACTTATATTTTACAAAAGACATGCTCTTAGCAGTAGGCGATAAATATGAAAAAGAGATTGCCGCTAACCGTAGTGCTGATGCACCTTATCGCTAGTGAAATAGAGCATTAATAATATGACATTTAATCCTTCTACATTATTCGCGCTTTTCTTCTATGGCTTTGCAGGCTTATTAGTGATATCTGCTTTGCGTGTGATTACTGCGCGAAATCCAGTTCATGCCGCACTATTTCTGGTCTTAGCTTTCTTCTGCGCATCTGGTCTTTGGATGCTACTGAAAGCAGAGTTCTTGAGCTTGGCGCTGATCTTGGTTTATGTCGGGGCTGTAATGGTTTTGTTTCTATTCGTGGTGATGATGTTAGATCTCGATTTAGAACACTTACGCCGAGATTTCAAAAAATACTTACCAGTTGCCTTTTTGATGGGTGCTGTTATTGTTCTTGAGCTTTCTATTGTGATCATCCGCAGTTTTATTGGGACTAATGCCCCTGTTCAACCGATGCCCGAAGAGATGATGGCAAACAATACCCAGGCCTTAGGAATCTTGATCTTTGTCGATTATGTATATGCTTTTGAAGTTGCTGGCGTCATTCTGTTGGTTGCGATTATTGCTGCGGTTGCATTGACCTTGCGAAATCGCAAGGATTCCAAATCTCAAAATATTCATGAGCAAGTAAATGTTGTGGCTGCAGATCGGATGCGCATTGTCAAAATGGACTCAGATATGGCTGCCAAGCAAGACAGTAGGGGGGAGAAAAAATGAATATCACTCTAGCCCACTATTTGGTTCTAGGCGCCATCTTATTTGCTGCTAGTGTTGTTGGTATTTTCTTAAACCGTAAGAATGTAATCGTATTGTTGATGGCAATCGAGCTAATGTTACTTGCGGTCAATATGAACTTTATCGCTTTCTCACATTATTTGGGTGATATGGCTGGTCAAGTGTTTGTATTCTTTATTTTGACTGTGGCCGCTGCTGAAGCAGCTATTGGTTTAGCAATTTTGGTTGTGCTCTTCCGTAAGGTTGACACCATTAATGCTGAAGATCTTGACCACCTAAAAGGCTAGTCATGCAATTGACCCTCAATATTCCTATTCTCTGTGCCATTCCATTGGCGCCATTAATCGGCGCAATGATTGCTGGTATTTTTGGTACAAAATTAGGCGGCAATCGGATTGGTCATGGTGCCTGCCAATTTGTCACTATTTTAGGTGTTGCTATCGCATTTGCTCTATCTTGTAATGTATTAGTGCAAGTAATGGATGGCTTTTATTTCAACGGTACCGTATATCGCTGGATGGAATTAGGGGAGCTTAATTTAGATATTGGCTTCTTAATTGATCCTTTAACTGCAACCATGATGTGTGTGGTGACCTTTGTATCATTGATGGTTCATATCTATACCATTGGTTATATGCGTGGTGAGGAAGGGTATAACCGTTTCTTCTCCTACATCTCTTTGTTTACTTTTGCTATGTTGATGCTGGTAATGAGTAACAATCTTTTGCAACTCTTTTTTGGTTGGGAAGCGGTCGGAGTAGTTTCTTATCTGTTGATTGGCTTTTACTATGAACGTCAATCTGCAGTTTTTGCCAATATGAAAGCCTTCTTAGTCAATCGAGTTGGCGATTTCGGCTTCATTCTGGGTATTGGTTTATTGCTGGCGAGCACTGGCTCTATGCAATATGACGTCATTTTTTCTCAAAATACAGCTCTAGCCGCACAAACATTGCCTGGCACTAGTTGGAATTTGCTCACCGTAGTTTGTATTTGTCTTTTTATTGGTGCCATGGGTAAATCAGCCCAGTTTCCATTGCATGTATGGTTACCCGATTCGATGGAAGGCCCAACTCCAATTTCAGCATTGATTCATGCTGCAACCATGGTGACAGCAGGTATCTTCATGGTTTCTAGGATGTCGCCATTATTTGAGCTGTCCGATGTCGCTTTGAGCTTTATCTTAATTATTGGTTCGATTACAGCGCTCTTTATGGGCTTCTTGGGTATTGTCCAAAACGATATCAAGCGAGTTGTGGCCTATTCAACTCTATCTCAATTGGGTTATATGACCATCGCATTGGGTGTTTCAGCTTACCCAGTGGCCATCTTCCATTTAATGACCCATGCATTCTTTAAAGCACTCTTATTCCTTGCTGCAGGTAGCGTGATTTTGGGTATGCATCATGAGCAAGATATGCGCAAGATGGGTGGACTGTGGAAATATATGCCAATTACCTGCTTGATGATGTTGCTTGGTAATTTAGCTTTAATAGGCACGCCATTTTTCTCGGGCTTCTATTCTAAAGATTCCATTATTGAGGCAGTAGCTGCTAGCAATATTGCAGGTTCTGGCTTCGCTTATTTTGCTGTGATGGCCAGCGTCTTTGTTACTGCTTTATATTCATTCCGTTTATATTTCTGGGTATTCCACGGCAAAGCGCGCTGGGGCCAGTCCCATGCTCACGATCATCATGACGATCATGCGGAGCAGGGTGATGATCACTCCCATCATGGGTTAGCCCCTGGTGAAAAGCCGCATGAGTCACCATTTGTAGTGACCTTGCCATTAATTCTCTTAGCAATTCCTTCGGTGATTATTGGTTTCTACACTATTACGCCATTATTATTTGGTACCTTTTTTGGGGACTCAATCTTTATAGACATTGCACGTCACCCTGTGATGAAGGAACTGGAAGACGAGTTTCATGGCCCTGTTGCAATGGCGCTGCATGCATTTACCTCTCCAGTATTACTATTATTGGTGCTTGGAGTATTGACAGCCGCGATTGGATACCTTTGGGCACCTAAATTACCCGCTCAATTTGCTAAAGCGTTTGCACCCATCAAAACATTATTCGATAACAAATACTATTTAGACGATCTAAACCAGGCCGTATTTTCTAAAGGCCTCATTTGGATTGGTGGCTTCTTATGGCACCGTGGTGATCAAAAAATCATTGATGGTTTCTTTGTTAATGGCAGCGCGCATGTAGTCGGGCGCTTTGCTGGAGTGATTCGCCATTTGCAATCCGGCTATCTTTATCACTATGCCTTTGCAATGATTGCAGGCTTAGCGTTATTGTTAGCCTGGGTTTTATATGCTTACCTGCCTTTTGTTCGCTAGGCCTATGTTGATTAAGTACCCTCTATGATTCTTTCTTACGCCATCTGGATTCCGATTGTTTTTGGACTCATCATTTTGTTTTATGGGTCTGATAAGCCGTCGGCTGGTGTTCGCTGGTTAGCGCTCATTGGCGCCATTCTTGGCTTTATTGCAACACTTCCTTTAATCATCCAGTTTGATATCGCCAATCCAGGCATGCAGTTTGTCGAAAAGTTAAGCTGGATTCCTCGTTATGACATTAATTACTATCTTGGTATCGATGGTATTTCTGTCTGGTTTATTGTCCTAACTGCATTTATTAATATTATTGTGGTGATCGCAGCTTGGGAAGTAATTGAAACTAAAGTTTCGCAGTACATGGCTTCATTTATGATCCTTTCGGGATTAATGATTGGTGTATTTTGTGCCTT
>CAJARE010000270.1 GCA_903944255.1 uncultured beta proteobacterium | reverse complement strand
TACTCGACTTTCCCAATTCTGCACGCATTACTTCAATGACGGAGGCGTAATTGTTTTGTCCAAAAATTGCTGAGCCTGCAACAAAAGTATCGGCACCTGCTTTTGCAACCTGCGCAATATTATCAACCTTAATTCCACCATCTACTTCAAGTCGGATGTGACGACCAGTGTCAGCTTGATATTGGTCTAAGCGCGCACGTACTTGTGCAATTTTATTGAGGGTGCTCGCTATAAAAGATTGACCGCCAAATCCCGGGTTTACTGACATTAGTAGCACTAAGTCAAGGAGATCTAGAGTATGGTCAAGATGATCTAAAGGTGTCGCTGGATTTAAAACCAATCCTGACTGACAGCCTTGGTCTCGAATCAAATTAAGTGTACGGTTCACGTGAGGACTTGCCTCTGGATGAAAGCTGATCAGGTTAGCGCCAGCTTTTGCAAAATCCGGAACAATACGATCCACAGGTTCAATCATGAGGTGAACATCAATGACTACTGGCTTACCATTTTTTTCAGCATGCGGACGAATAGCCTCACAGACTAGAGGCCCAATGGTGAGGTTAGGTACATAGTGGTTGTCCATCACATCAAAGTGAATCCAATCAGCGCCTGCTACCAGAACATCTTGAACTTCTTTGCCTAGGCAGGCAAAGTCAGCCGACAAAATGGAGGGGGCAATGACAAATTGGCTTTGGGATGGTGTTTTTTGGCTTTCCATTCCTAGATTCTAGCTTGCAGTTGGCTTCAGGATGGAGCAGAATTCGTGCATGAACCCTCACGAAATCACTATTACGGTTAAAACCCAGTACCTGCCAGAGCAATCTGACCCAGATAACCGCCAGTTTGCCTTTGCCTATACGGTCACTATTCGCAATACTGGAACTGCCAGTATTCAGTTAATAGCCCGCCATTGGTTTATTACTGACGGGGATAATGAGGTCCAGGAAGTTCGTGGTTTGGGAGTGGTTGGGCAGCAACCTCTCCTGCGTACAGGGGAGCAATTTGAGTACACCAGTTGGGCTACTTTACCTACTCCTGCAGGCACAATGCGTGGTGAGTATTTTTGTGTAACTGAAGAGGCGCAGTTTTTCCAGGCTCCGATCCCAGAGTTTGCCCTAGTAATGCCTCGCACACTCCACTAGGCCTATTTTTTGCCTTTACCAGTCCAGAGGACGATAAACAGCAAAAGTCCCAATGCAATAGCGCCCTCAGCAACAAAGAGCAACATGGGGTACTGATCGAGTAAATTGGCAATCATGTTTTCACTATTTAAATTAACAAACCCTGTCTTACAGCGGACTTTTGTAACAAGTGTATCCGCTATTCTGATGGGGAGTTTAATAGTCGGCTGTTCAAGCCCTCCTACGCGTGGAACAGGATATCGTTCAAGCTCCACTTCGGTTTCCTCAAATTACAATTCTCCTATTGCGAGTTTTAGCGCAGTCTCTTGGCAAGCTCTCCCAGGATGGCAAGAGGATGATTTATCTCAAGCATGGCCTGCTTGGTTAAAGAGTTGCGATGCCTTGCGTAAGCGAAATAGTGAGCTCAATTGGCGACAGGTTTGTACGCAAGCTGCAAGTGTTTCCGTGAGAGATGGCCAAGCTATCCGCCAATATTTTGAAAGTAACTTTCAGCCCTTCGAAATTCGTAATAGTGCTGGTAGTGAAACAGGGCTTGTTACTGGATATTACGAACCAGTGATGAATGGTTCACAAACTCGGACCAGTCTTTACAGCGTACCTTTATATGCTTATCCCAACGCATGGCGCCAAACAAGGCCTAATCCTGGCCCGAGTCGAGCTGAGTTAATGAGTTCGGGAATCTTGAAGGGTTCTGAGATTGCATGGGTTCAAGATCCAGTGGCTGCAGCATTTATGCAAATTCAAGGCTCAGGAAAAATTCGCCTACAAGATGGTCGTGTCATGCGCTTAGGCTATGCCGGGACCAATGAACAACCCTTCAAGTCATTTGCGCAATGGCTGCTGGATAAAAAAGAAATTAATCGAAGTGAAGCAACGATGCAGGGCATTTCACAGTGGGCTAAACGTAACCCCGATCGGGTGAACGCAATGCTTAATGCAAATCCGCGCTTTGTATTTTTTAAAGAACTTCCTGGAAATGTTAGTGCAGACCTCGGGCCTACAGGTGCATTAAATGTCCCATTAACGGCCGAGCGCAGCATTGCTATCGATTTACAAGCAATGCCACTAGGAGCACCCGTATTTTTGGCAACAACTAGACCTTTAAGCGATCAACCTTTACAAAAACTAGTGATGGCCCAAGATACTGGCAAAGCGATTGTCGGAGGCGTTCGAGCAGACTACTATTGGGGTTCGGGGGATGCTGCTGGAGAATTAGCCGGGCGCATGAAACAAAATGGCAAGATGTGGGTATTGCTACCACGCTAATTGAATACACCTTAGAAAGAGATCTATGAGCTACAACACTATTTTGACTGCAGTAGATGGCAAAGTTGCCACTATCACCCTCAATCGTCCTGAGGTTCTCAATGCTCTGAACGATGAATTGATGGATGAGTTGGGCGCTGCCTTATTGGGCTTTGATGCTGATGACAAAATCGGTTGCATCATTATCACTGGAAGTGACAAAGCATTTGCTGCGGGTGCAGATATCACTTCAATGGCTAAATATAAATTTAAAGATGTCTATCGTGAGGACTTCATCTCCCGCAATTGGGAAGAGATGAAGAAAGTTCGTAAGCCCATAATCGCAGCAGTCTCTGGTTACGCCCTTGGTGGAGGTTGTGAATTAGCGATGATGTGCGACACGATTATGGCTGCTGATAATGCGAAGTTTGCCCAGCCTGAAGTGAAGCTGGGAATTATTCCTGGAGCTGGCGGCACACAGCGTTTACCCCGTGCAGTATCGAAAGCAAAGGCGATGGATCTCGCTTTGACTGGACGTATGATGGATGCTGCAGAAGCTGAGCGCGCTGGTTTGGTAGCACGCATATTCCCTCAGGCTGACTTATTAAAGGAAGTGAAAGCAATTGCTAAAGGAATTGCAGATATGCCCTTGCTTACAGCGATGATGGTTAAAGAGGCAATCAATACAGCTTATGAAACAACGCTTTCTGAAGGAATTCATTTTGAACGTCGTTTGTTTCATGCATGCTTTGCAACCGATGACCAAAAAGAAGGCATGGCAGCGTTTGTGGAAAAACGCCCAGCCAAATTTACTAACTCTTAATTCTTTTCCAAATAGCGCTGAGCAAGCTTTACCCAATAGCTTACGCCTACTGGGATCAAAGCATCATTGAAGTCATAAGAAGGATTATGAAGATGGCATGGTCCCATACCATGACCGACAGAGCGGTGATCGCCATCGCCATTTCCTAGGAAGACGTAGCAGCCAGGTTTTTCTAGTAATAAGAATGCGAAATCTTCTGCACCCATCGTTGGATCGATGGAGGTATTGACGTTTTGTGGACCAACAACTTCCGCCATTACCTCAGCAGCAAAATCCACTTCTTTCTCGTGGTTGATCAAGGGCGGATAACTTCGTTTAAAAACAATTTCTGCTTGACAATCAAATGCACTAGCGACGCCGTGAGAAATTTCTCGTAGACGTGCTTCAATGAGGTCCAATACTTCCAAGGTAAAGGTTCTCACCGTGCCACCAATGAAGGCGCTATCAGGAATCACGTTGCTGGTTTCGCCCGCATGAAATTGGGTAATCGATAAGACAGCGGCATCCACGGGGCGCTTATTGCGTGTAATGATGCTTTGCAGTGCTTGGACTACTTGTACTCCAGTCAGCACAGGATCTGCGCTGTTGTGAGGCAAGGCAGCATGACCACCTTTACCTTTGATGGTGATTTCAAAAGCATTACTAGAAGCCATCATTGGGCCCGCGGTAACGCCAAAATGACCTTCTGCTAATCCGGGCCAGTTATGCAGACCAAATACGGCATCACATGGAAACTCTTTGAAGAGGCCGTCCTGAATCATTTCCTTAGCACCAGCGCCTCCTTCTTCGGCAGGCTGAAAAATAAAGATGACAGTACCTTTGAAATCTCGATGGTTTGATAAATATTGAGCTGCTCCAAGAAGCATGGCAGTGTGACCATCATGTCCACAGGCGTGCATCTTTCCTGGATTGCGAGAGGTATGCTCAAAGTTATTATGTTCTTGCAGAGGAAGGGCATCCATATCTGCGCGTAAGCCGATCATTTTGCCCGGACCTAAATCACCATCTAGTCGACCTACCACGCCAGTTTTCCCCATACCGCGATAGACCGAAATTCCCCAACTAGATAACGCTTCAGCAACTAGATCACCAGTACGATTTTCTTCAAAACGCAACTCGGGATGAGCGTGAATATTCCGACGAATATCTTGAATAGATTTTGCTGAATTGATGATTTCTGGTAGTAAATGCATACCTTCATCTTATCTGAAAGTTTACGGGCAGGTACCTTAAGCCCCTTCTACTGGGGGTTTTAGCGATTGGGCAAGCTTAGGTGCTGTGCAGCAAATTGCAAGGCTTCAATTGAGTAGGGTCCTTGGTTGGGTTTTTGTAAGTCTATTGGTAAAGGCGGTATTGACCCTAGAAATGAAGCTTGTATTTTAGTTTGCAGGGTTTTGATATTTTCTTGCAAGAAAGGCATTTCAGATGAAAGGCTATTTGCAACCCAACCAGCAATTGTTATTTGTCGCGAAAGGATCGCTTCGTAAGTTAACAATGCATGATTAATGCAGCCTAATCGCATGCCAACCACCATGATGACGGGCAGTTTTAACTTTTGCACGAGATCACTGAGATTTTCTGTCTCGTTGAGCGGAATTAAAAATCCGCCAGCTCCTTCAACAATGATGCAATTTGTTTGGCTACTGACTTTTTCATAGGTATCGAGCATAGTGTCGAGATCAAGACGTTTACCCAATTTTTCAGCTGCGAGATGAGGTGCTATTGGCATTTCAAAAACATAGGGCGACGTTATATTCTGGTCGGGCTCTAAGTTTGCCGCAATTCGCAGAGTTTCTATATCCTCATTTAGGATGTTTCCCTGAAGATCTTGATAGGTGCCAGCTGCCACCGGTTTAAAACCCAGCGCATTAATTCCTTGATCTCGTAATTTCAATATCAAAGCACCTGCTACGAGAGTTTTTCCAATTTCAGTATCTGTACCAGTAATAAAAAAACCAGCAGGCTTACTCATAAGGCTTGCACCATTGTTTCTTGCTCTATCTGTTTAAGCAAAAGAATAAGCTGGCGTAAATCCTCAATACTGTGATTTGCAGAAAAGGTAATGCGCAAACGCGCACTTCCGTTAGGCACGGTAGGAGGCCGAATTGCAGGAATCCAATATCCAGCCCTATCTAAAAGCTTTGCAGCTAAAAGAGCATTTGCATTGCTACCGATGATGACTGGCTGTATTGGCGTACTTGAGGACAATTTTTGCCAGCTAGAGAAAATCATTTCATTTTGCCAAACTTCAATTAATTGATTTAAATGAGTGCGTCGTTGTTGACCCTCTTCACTCTCAATGATCTCAAGACTGCTTAGGAGCGCATGGGCAATTACGGGAGGAGTGGCTGTGCTGTAAATGTATGGACGACCTTTTTGAATCAGCCATTCGATAAAAGAATCATGTGCACAAATGAAAGCTCCACTCACTCCAGCTGCTTTACCTAAAGTGCCGATATAGACGATGCGCTCTGAGACCAGGCTTTCTTGCTCTAAGATCCCATGACCTTGTTTACCTAATACTCCAAATCCATGAGCATCATCAACTAATAGAAGGGCATCGAATTCTTCAGCAATCTGAAGCAATGATTTGACTGGCGCTAGATCGCCATCCATACTAAAAACACCGTCAGTAACAATGAGTTTGAATGGTTTTTGATCGCTCTTGAATAACTCTCTGAGAGTATCAGGCTGCGTATGATCAAACAATGTCACAGATGCTTTGTTTTGCGCACTGGCTAAACGAACACCATCAATCAAGGAGGCATGATTGAGTTTTGCTGAATAGATACTGGCTTGACCTGACGATGCTAGCCTTACAAGCCCAGTGATTGCGGCAAGGTTAGCAAGGTAACCGGTACTAAAAAATAATGCTCGAGCTTGGGGAATGTGTCGACTTTGAAAAGAAGCCAATTTTTTTTCTAGCAATTCATGGGCAATACTATGGCCACTAATGAGATGTGAGGCGCCGCTACCAACGCCATAACGTTTTACTCCTTCGGCAAGAGCTTCTATGAGTGCAGGGTGATTTGCTAATCCAAGATAGTCATTGCTACAAAATGCTTTCAGTTCGCGCTTATCTACAATTGATGTTGTATTACAAGCCAAATGATTAGTACGTAACTTGCGCCTCAGTAATTGCAAATCGAGTTTGGCGATTTGGGTTTCAGCCATGCACAAAGCATTAAATGATTTTGTCATGACAATACCTTGTCCAAAGCACGTGCTACGGCTTTACCCATCTGTGATGTTTCTTCGGTAGACAAAATATAAGGTGGCATTACATAGACAGTATTACCAATTGGTCGAATGAGTAGACCCTTATCAATGCATTGAGAAAACATTTCGCGCGGGAAAGTGGCAAGGTTTTTAATCTGGTCTTGTTTGATATCAAATGCCAAAATCATGCCTTGTTGACGCCAATGTTCAACTCTTGAATCTGATTTTGCCCAAGCAAAAGCATTCGCTAAATCTTGCGCACGTGCTTTATTTTCATTTAGTACGTTTTCACTTTTAAATATTTCTAAACAAGCAAGAGCAGCAGTGCACGCAAGTGGATTGCCTGTGTATGAGTGGGAGTGCAAGAATCCATGCTGAGTTTGATCGCTATAAAAGGCTTGATAGATGCTCTTTGTTGTTAAGCATAAGGAGAGCGGGAGGTAGCCGCCACTGATACCCTTAGAAAGAGTTAAGAAATCTGGCCAGATTTGCGCCTGTTCACAGGCAAAAAAAGTACCAGTTCGACCACAGCCTACGGCAATTTCATCAGCAATCAAATGGATCTCATAGCGATCACATAAAGCTCTGACTAGTCGCAAATATTCTGGCGAGTACATTGCCATTTGTCCAGCGCACTGTATGAGTGGTTCAACGATGATGGCTGCAATATGCTGGTGCTCTTTTTTAAACAGTTTCTCAAGCTCCTGTGCTGCATATCTCGCAACATCATCGGCACTCTCGCCAGATTTTGCTTTGCGTGAATCTGGCGAGGGAGCTGTAAATACCTCTTGCAACAGTGCTCCATACGCTTTGCGAAAAATGGCAACATCAGTTACCGCCAGTGCGCCTAATGTTTCCCCGTGGTAGCCATTCTCAAGACAAACAAATTTTTTCTTTTGAGGCTTAGCTTGAAGTTGCCAGTAGTGGTGACTCATCTTGAGCGCAATCTCTACCGCAGAGGCACCATCAGAGGCGTAAAAAACATGACCTAAATTTCCATTGGTAAGGGCAGCGAGTTTTTCTGATAATTCGACTACTGGAGCGTGCGTAAAACCTGCAAGCATGACGTGCTCAATTTTTTCTAATTGATCGGTAATCGCTTGGTTAATTCGTGGATTGGCATGACCGAATAAATTTGTCCACCAGGAGCTGATACAGTCGAGCAAGGGATTGCCCTTTTCATCGTAAAGCCAAGCTCCCTTTCCTTTGCTGATCGCAATGAGAGGAAAAGATTCATGCTGCTTCATTTGGGTACAGGGATGCCAGACGGCAGCTAAACTGCGATCTACCAGGGATCTTTGATTTAGATCGGAAATAGGCTTCATGTTTGGTATTTGACCACTAGTTTTTCCTAAATTTGGCCTGTATCTGTTATGTTTATGCTTTGAATCGATCTATTTTCTGGAATTTGCCCATGCTGGACACCCAAACCGTAGAAAAACCCATCACCCTAGTCAAATCCCAGGCGGATTTGCGTAAAGAGCTTGACGCGTCTGGATCATGGTCAGTTGCCCAGATAGAGGCTTTGTTTAATTTGCCCTTTAACGACTTAATGCTAAAGGCACAAGAAACTCATAAGGCTTACTTTCCTGAGGGTGATGTGGAATTGGCTACCCTCTTGTCGATCAAGACAGGCGGCTGCCCTGAGGATTGCGCTTACTGCCCTCAAGCAGCTCGCTATGACACCGATGTCAAAGCGGATAAGTTGATGGGTCTCGAAGAGGTTTTGGAGGCCGCTAAAGCAGCTAAAGCCGCCGGCTCAAACCGTTTCTGCATGGGTGCAGCCTGGCGCGAACCTAAGGATCGTGATATTGAGAAAGTGGCGGCCATGATCAAGGGTGTAAAGGCTTTGGGTCTGGAAACCTGTGCCACCCTTGGCATGCTAGAGGCTGATCAAGCCCAGGCTTTGCAAGAGGCAGGGCTAGATTTTTATAACCACAACCTAGATACCAGCGAAGATTTTTACCGCTCTGTGATTTCCACGCGTGGCTACCAAGATCGTTTAGATACGATTTCACATGTTCGTGCAGCAGGTATGTCGGTATGCTGCGGTGGAATAGTAGGCATGGGCGAATCTCGTGAACAACGCGCTGCATTCTTAGCGCGCTTGGCTAATTTAAGTCCTTACCCTGAGTCGGTGCCTATTAATCACTTGGTACCCGTTGCGGGAACCCCTTTAGCCGATCAAAAGCCCTTGGACCCCTTTGAATTTGTTAGGACGATTGCTGTGGCTCGAATTACGATGCCACGGGCAAGGGTACGTTTATCAGCTGGTCGCCAAGAGTTAGGAAGGGCGGTTCAGGCCATGTGCTTCCTAGCCGGCGCGAACTCTATTTTCTATGGTGAGCAACTACTCACTACCGGTAATCCCGAGGCAGAACAAGACCGCGCTCTCTTAGCTGAGCTTGGTTTAAAAACCAAACAAAGCTCAAAAACTGAAGTTTTAATCTAATCAAATCAGTATATGTCCCCAATAGATCACCTCATTATTGAGTTCGATAACGCACTCCGATCTGTTGCTGGCGGTGCGAATTCTCAGCGCCCCACTCCCGGATCTGAGGCTGCGTCAAAAACGGTTTTAGATGCTCAAGAACGTAAGCATGCTGCTGGATTAATGCGCGTGAATCATGTGGGTGAAGTGTGTGCTCAAGCACTTTATCAATCTCAAAAGTTAGTGGCTCGAGATCCACAAATTAAGGAAATGTTGAATCATTCTGGACAAGAGGAAATCGATCATCTTGCATGGTGTGAAACGCGTTTGCAAGAGCTGGGCTCTCATACTAGTTATCTCAATCCTTTTTGGTATGCTGGATCCTTTGCGATCGGCTTGGCAGCAGGCTTGGCGGGTGATAAGTGGAGCTTAGGTTTTGTTGCAGAAACAGAAAAGCAAGTTGAGAATCACTTAGAGAGTCATCTCGAAAAACTGCCACCAGAAGACCATCGTTCACGAGCGATTGTGGATCAAATGCGCTTGGATGAAATTGAGCATGGACAAGCTGCTATTCGAAGTGGTGGAGCAGAGCTGCCAGAGCCCGTTCAAAAGATTATGCAAATGATGTCAAAGGTAATGACAGCAACCGCATACAAAATTTAAATCTACATTGATATTTAAAAATCAATTCTGATTATTTTTTTGACACATTTTTATTTAGAATACTGTTTTTAAATACAGTATATTTGGGTATTATCTAGCCATAGAGCTAAGACCTATTCTTAAGTATATTTTCCAAGCCATTGTTTCAAGTAGCTATTTTATTATCACTATTTTATGAACATATCTCGCTAAGTGTTTGTAAACACTAGAGAATTTCCTTAAAAAATACCCAAAAACACTTGACCCTCTTATAACGATCCTCTAAAGTGGGAGGAAGTGTGAAAAAGTGGGGTAAATGGTGTTTCAAGGTGCGTCAGCTCTCAATTTAGATGCAAAAGGACGAATGTCGGTTCCGGCAAAGCATCGTGACGCCTTATTGGTCCAGGGTGAGGGTCGAATTACGCTTACAAAGCACCCAGATGGCTGCCTTCTGCTATTTCCAAGGCCTGAGTGGGAGACTTTTAGATCTAGAGTTGCGCAATTACCAATGGATGCACATTGGTGGCGCAGAATTTTTCTTGGCAATGCAGTAGATCTTGATTTAGATGGCGCTGGCCGTATTTTGGTGAGCCCAGAATTGCGTGCGGCTGCTGATATTGAAAAAGAAGTCATCTTGCTTGGCATGGGTAGTCACTTGGAATTATGGGATGCAGCAACCTATGCTGCAAAAGAACAGGCTGCGATTGCGCAAGGCATGCCTGAAGCACTCAAGCAATTTAATTTTTGATGACAGGGTGCCATGAACATAACTCATCGCCCAGTGTTGCTGGCCGAGGCGGTGACGGCGCTAATCAATGGCCCACTCATTCAAGAACCAGATGCAGCAAAAAATATTTTACTCATCGATGGTACCTTTGGGCGCGGCGGTCATACTCAAGCTTTACTCAAGCAGTTACCCTCATCAGCTCGCATTATTTCTTTCGACAAAGATTTGGATGCGATTGCAGTAGCACGGCAGATCAACGATCCTCGCTTACAGATTGTGCACGACAGCTTTGCACAAATGGATCAGTACGCCGAGCCAGAATCAGTCGATGGAATTTTATTGGACTTAGGGATCAGCTCACCTCAAGTGGACGAGGCACATCGTGGATTTTCATTTCGTCGCGAAGGTCCTTTGGACATGCGTATGAATACAGAGCATGGGTTAACGGCCGCACAGTGGTTGGAGCAAGCACCGCAAGAGGAAATCACTCACGTGATTAAGACTTACGGAGAAGAGCGTTTTGCGTTTCAAATTGCGAAGGCGATTGTTGCCAAGCGCGAACAAGGTTTGTCACCACAAACGACTACACAACTGGCCAGTCTTATAGCAAGTGTTGTCCGCACGCGTGAAGCCGGTCAAGATCCTGCCACCAGGACTTTTCAAGCCTTAAGAATATTAATTAATCGCGAGTTAGAGGATTTAGAGTTGGGCTTGAAGGCAGCGCTGAAATTATTAAAGCCAGGCGCTAGATTGGTAGTCATTAGCTTCCATTCCTTAGAAGATCGAATCGTGAAGCAATTTATGCAGGCCCACTCAAAAGTAGAAGTGCCTCGTGGTCTGCCAGTTCGCGAAAAAGACTTACCGCAAAGTGCTTTAGAAATCATTGGACGTGTCAAGCCAAGTGAGACAGAGATTTTAGAAAATCCACGTGCTCGTTCGGCCATTATGCGTGTAGCTGAAAAACGGTTGGGGTCAGTTAAGTGAATCGAGCCACCTTAACTTTGCTGATCTTGTTAGTCATTTGCGCTCTTTCGCTAGTGGCAGCACAACAACGTGCACGTAAATTATTTATTAAGCTAGAGCGCGCCCAAATTGAAGAACGAAAATTAAATCAAGAATGGTTGCGTCTCGAATATGAGCAACGTAATCTTTCTAAATCTGCTCGTATACGTGATGTGGCGCGAAATCAATTGCGGATGTCACCGATCTCTCCTGAACGTACCTTGTACCTAAAGGAAGTTAAATGAGACCAGTTGGCTTCTCTACAACCCCGAATTTAGTGTTACGCCTGCCGATGTGGCGGTCGCGTTTGATGTTATTTCTTTTATTTTTTGTTTTCATGCTGTTATTGATAAGGGCTTTTTGGATCCAAGGTCCAGGAAATGCTTTTTATGAAG